>DATGXR010000398.1:0-2180 GCA_035298825.1 Bacteroidota bacterium | reverse complement strand
ACCCTTCCCAATCCACCGGGTCATAGGTAACCCTTCCTGGACGCGGAACTCATCAATGGAGATCTTCATCGTTTCCTCCCGGGTGGTGGTGCGGCCGTTTAAAAAAACGTGATCGAGAATCTTCTCCCTGATGTGAAACATAACCATTTGCGCAGACTCTATCAAGGCGGGAGAGATCGGTTGTTTGTGTGTGTGTGCCGACGGGCGGACTTGCCGTTTCGCCGTGTTTGTGTTTACGCGCAGGAATGACCGTATTGCAACTTTGCGCTTTCTTTAGTAGTTTTTTTAAATACGCACCGCACGGGAAGTACGGAGGGGGAAGCATACGCATATGGCAAAGCCGTGGAAAGTTCGTCGACTTGATCCGGAAAAACCATTCGAAACCGGATTGAAGCTTGTTCTTCGCTCACGCGTGAAGGAGGTGTTCTCGTACGGAGCCAAGGCCGTGAAAAAAAACGAGCCCGATGCCGTTCACGACATGCGTGTGTCGGCGCGAAGGCTGAAAGCGGTGCTGACAATCTTCGACCAGTATTTTATGAAGAAGGCGATCGGGAAACACCGATCGCGGCTCCAGACACTTCTCCGCGCGCTTGGCGACGTGCGTGATACGGACATCTTCATCGAATTTCTTCTCGAATACAAACGGTCCGCCACCGAAAGGATGAATCCCGACGCGCTCGAGCGTGTGATCGAGCTTGAACGGAACAAACGCGGCGCCTACAGGACAGATCTCAAACACACGCTTGCCCGATTGCGCGACGCGCGGTTTAAACAGCACTTCAGAAAATTTCTCTCGGACACGCTTTCTTCCTCTCTCGCGCGCGCCCGCGCCTCGGGATGCTCATTTCGCGACATGGGCCGGCGTGTGGCGCCCACGCTGCTCGATGCGTTCTGCGCGCATGCGAAGGATGTGACCGCTCATCCTGATTCAACGAAGCGGCTTCACAAGATGCGCATCGACGGCAAGCGCGTACGCTATGGCATGGAACAGTTCACCGACGCCTTCAGCGCGCAGTACGAACAGTGCCTTGAAGAAGTCAAGCGTCTGCTCGATGTGATGGGCTCGATTCACGACTGCGACGTGAATCTTCCTCGGCTCATGCGTCGCATCCGCGCCGTTGGCGATCACACTCACTCTGGCGGCACAGATGCGGCGTTGGCGGGCGCACTGCGCGCGCTGAAAGAACGGCGCTCGGCGCTCTTCGAAACAATGCGCCAGACACTCGAGTGCTGGCAGCGCGAAGACTTTCGCACTGTGCTCGTGCGCTCGATGGAGTCGGCTGCTGACGCACACACACGCATGGATGATCAATGAACCAATAAGGAGCCAGCCTCTATGTTCATCTATCTTCTACGACATGCCGTGGCAGTCGATCGCCGAGACGAGCAGCAGCCAAACGACGACCGTCCGCTCACGAAAGACGGCATAGAAAAAATGAAGAAAGCCGCACAGGGGATGAAACGTCTCCTCGCCGATCCGATCGACGTCGTGCTCACAAGTCCGCTTGTGCGGGCGCGCGACACGGCGCGGATTGCGGCCGAAGCGCTCGGGTGCGAAGACCGGATCACGGTCTGCACAGAACTCGCTCCCGGCACGCCTTTTGAGACGCTGCGCGAAGCGCTCACAAACTATCAACGCGCCGACAAGCTGATGCTCGTCGGCCACTCGCCTGATCTGAATTTTGCGGCGTCAGGGTTCCTCGGCTCCGCATCGTCGATCGTCGAGATGAAAAAGGGATCCGTGTGCTGCATCGAGATCGCGTCGCTCGCCGGAAGAATGGAAGGGCGCATGCACTGGCTGCTGCAGCCGAAACAATTGAGGCAGCTCGCATGATGACACGACACTTCACACAACCGCACCCGTATTCGGGCAGGCTCATCATCGTCGAAGGGATCGACGGTTCGGGCAAATCGACACAGCTGCAGCTGCTGCAGAAATGGCTGCTCAATCAGAAATATCGCGTGTTCTTCACGGAGTGGAATTCGTCCGCGCTCGTGAAAGATACGATCAAGCATGGCAAGAAGAAGAATCTTCTGACGCCCGCCACATTCAGCATTTTGCATGCGACGGATTTTGCCGACCGCCTGGCGCATCTGATCATTCCGCCGCTGAAAGCCGGGATGATCGTCTGCGCCGACCGCTATATCTACACCGCGTTTGCGCGCGACGTGGTGCGCGG
>DATGXR010000397.1:0-9097 GCA_035298825.1 Bacteroidota bacterium | reverse complement strand
ACATCACAATCGGATCCCTTGAAGCGGCGCCGGAGCGCATCATCCAATTCGGCGAAGGAAACTTCCTGCGCGCATTCGTCGACTGGCAGTTCAACGAACTCTCTCGCCGCGGATTGTTTTCCGGAAGCATCGTCCTTGTGCAACCGCTGAAGGAAGGAATGATCAACGAGATCAACGAGCAGGACGGTCTCTACACGCTGTTGCAGCGCGGCATCCAGCACGGAGCGCAGGTCGAACGCACCGACATCATCACATCGGTCAAGCGGGGGATCAACCCGTACGAGAACTGGAGCGAGTATCTCGCCTGCGCGCGCAATCCCGAGATGCGATTCATGATTTCGAACACGACCGAGGCCGGCATTTCGTACGTCGAAACCAAACAGCCGACGACAGAATGTCCCCAGTCGTTTCCGGCAAAAGTCACCGCCTTTTTATTGGAGCGCTTCACGGCATTTGCGGGAGATCCAGACAAAGGAATGATCATCATCCCCTGCGAGCTGATCAAGCAAAACGGCGATCATCTGAAATCCTGCATCCTGAAGCATGCAGCGGACTGGAAGTGCGATCGTGCGTTTACCGAGTGGATCGAACGATCGAACCATTTTTGCAATACGCTTGTCGATCGCATCGTGCCGGGATATCCGAAAGATGAAATCGAGGCGGTCAAGTCGCGTCTCGGGTACGAAGACAAGATCGTCGTGGCCACCGAGCCGTTCCATCTCTGGGTTATCCAGGGCGACGCTGTCGTGCGCCGGGAGCTTCCCTTCACGGAAGCCGGACTGAACGTCGTCTGGACCGATGACATCAAACCGTATCGCACGCTCAAGGTGAGAATCCTCAACGGATCGCATACGCTCTTCACAATTCCCGCGCTGCTTGCCGGCAAGCATACAGTCAGGGAAAGCGTCGAAGATCCGCTGGTGGGAAAATTCTTCGAGCAGGGACTCTTTGGCGAGATCCTTCCCGCGCTGGCGTTTCCGGAGAAGGAAAAGCGCGAATTCGCCGAGGCCATCCTCGAGCGGTTTAAAAATCCGTTCATCAAACATTATCTTTCGAGCATCACGCTGAACTCTGTCTCGAAATTCACGGTGCGCGTGCTGCCTTCACTTCTTGAATCATACGATCAGACTGGCCGCATTCCAAAGGCGATGACGCTCTCGCTTGCGGCGCTCATCCGCTTTTACAACGGCACGCGCGATGCGCACGGCGCATTCAGCGGCTGCGCGAACGGCCATGCGTATGCGATCAAGGACGACGACGAGGTGATCCGGTTCTTCGAATCACAATCAGCCCTTTATGCGAACGATCCCGATACTCTGTGCAAAAACGTGCTTGCGCAACAACAGTTCTGGGGACGCGATCTCAACGCGGTCGAAGGCCTGACTTCCGCAGTGACGGCATCCTATCGGTCGATACTTGAATGGGGAATGGCAGGCGCCATGATGAAGGCGATACAACAATAAACGACATTGGACACAAGGTCACTCATTCAGAAAACGGACTCTCATACACATGAGCACGACAACGACATTCATTACCGAAGATTTTCTGCTCGGCACGAAAACGGCGTCCGAACTGTATCACACGTATGCAGAACAGATGCCGATCATCGACTATCACTGCCATCTTTCTCCGAAGGAAGTTGCGGAGAATAAGCGATTCGACAATATCACGCAGGGATGGCTTGCCGGCGATCATTACAAATGGCGCGCCATGCGCACCTGCGGAGTGGACGAACGCCTCATCACGGGCGACGCGACGGATTATGAAAAATTCAAGGCCTGGGCTGCAACCGTACCGAAGGTGCTGAGGAATCCCCTCTATCACTGGACGCATCTTGAATTGAACCGTCCCTTCGGCATTGCGGACCGTGTGTTGAACTCCGAGACGGCCGACGGCATCTGGGAGACGACGCGCGAATTATTGGCGAAGCCTGAATTCACGACGCAGGGCATACTCAAGCAGATGTGCGTCGAGATCGTCTGCACGACGGATGATCCTGTCGATTCGCTCGAGTATCACGATCAATATCGACAGTCGGGCGGCAACGGATGTACGCGGATGATCCCCGCGTTCCGGCCCGACAAGGCAATGGCGGTCGAAGATGTGAACGCGTTCCTTTCGTGGGTACAGCAGCTTGCTCAGGCCGCCGATACGGAGATCAATTCCTATGCGGCGTTTCTTGAAGCGATCGCCAGGCGGCATCAGTATTTCCATAACCATGGATGCCGCTTGTCGGATCACGGGCTCGAGACTGCGTATGCAGAATCGTATACGGACTCGGAGATCGCCGTGATCTTCACGAAGCTGCTTGCGGGGCAGGCATTGACGCCGGGTGAGATTCTGAAATTCAAATCGGCCATGCTCTATGAACTTGGCGTGATGGACCATGAACGCGGATGGGTGCAGCAGTTTCATCTGGGGGCGCTGCGCAACAATAATTCGCGCATGATGCGCAAGATCGGTCCCGACACGGGGTTCGATACGATCGGCGATTTTGAAATCGCCAGGCCGCTTGCGAAACTGATGGACAGGCTGGACACCGACGACAGGCTTGCAAAGACGATCCTCTATAATCTGAATCCGCGCGACAATGAACTGATGGCCGCGATGATCGGCAATTTTCAGGATGGATCGGTCGCCGGCAAGATTCAGTACGGCGCGGCATGGTGGTTTCTCGATCAGAAAGATGGAATGACGAAACAGCTCGAGGCGCTGTCGAATATGGGAGTGCTGAGTCAGTTTGTGGGCATGCTCACGGATTCGCGCAGCTTCTTGTCGTATCCGCGGCATGAATATTTCCGCCGGATCTTGTGCAATATCCTCGGATCCGAAATGGAAGAAGGTCTCCTTCCGAACGACATCGAACTCGTCGGGGGGATGGTGAAGGAGATCAGTTATTTCAACGCGAAGCGGTATTTTCAGTTTTAAAGAACGAAGCGGCACGCTTTGTTGTTTCAAAGAAAGAGTGCGTGATCGATGTGTGACCGATCGTGTCGGGTGTGAGAGATGAGGTGCGAAGAAGGGGGAGGCACACGATGGCCGGATTCAAAGATGCGAAAGCGAGACTGCGCGCGATATCGTCGGGCGCAGGCCTCGCGTGGATCCTTGTTGGAGTTGTTGCGGGAGCGGCGGCGATCGCCGCTGTGGTCCTGTATCGGGCGGATCAAAATGCATTTCTCTATTTCGGTGATGCTGTATCGCATCTCACGCGGGCCCGGATGTTTGTCGATTCACGTCTTCCGGGCGTGCATAATATCGGCACCGTCTGGCTGCCGCTGCCCCATGTCATCTTCCTTCCGTTTGCGCTCATCGATCAACTCTTCTATTCAGGCATCGCCGGATCTCTGATTGGCATTCCGTGCCTCGCAGGCAGCACCGTGTTGTTGTATTCGATCCTCCGCCGATTGACCGGTTCCGTGTGGATCAGCGTTGTGTGCGCGCTTGCCTTCGGACTGAATCCGAATCTCGTGTATCTCGCCCTCACTCCGATGACAGAAATGCTCTTGATGTTCTTTGTGCTGCTTAGCGCATGGATGCTTTTAATGTGGATCGACACGGGACACGATGCGTACATCTTCACCTGCGCGGCGGCGAGCGTCTGCGCGAGTCTCTGTCGCTACGAGGCATGGCTGTGCGTTGTGTTCGTCTCCGTTGCGGCGCTTGCCGAGCTCAGCGAGCAACGAGCGCATGGCAAGCCGATGCGCGCACGAATGGCCGCGCTTGTCTCCGGGATGTTCGTCTGGTATGGGATTGGATTCTGGCTCGTCTGGAATTATCTTGAATATGGCGACTGGTTGAAGTTTGCGCACTGGACGCATCAGATCGCATCGAGAACCGCGCCGGAAGCGATCGAAGGCCGTCCGTTTGAAACAGCCCGACTCATCGGCACTGCAATCCGCGCGCTCTACGGCCCGGTGATCCTCGTGTGCGCAGGAGCATCGGTCGTGCGTTGTGTGCGTCGCGGTCTCGAAAATCGCTCGTTGATGATGCTTATTTTTTTAAGTCTGCCTGGTATCGTTGCGCTCGGTGCGATCGTTGCAGGCTATGCGGAGATCGATCGATGGATGTGGAACTGGCGGTACATGCTCACGCTCGCGCCGTTTCTTGCTGTAGCGGCCGCGCTTGGCATCCAGGAAATTGTCGAGTTCGCGCGATCCGCCGGAGCGCGCGCGGCGATCGCTCTTGGCATTTTTGCAATACCGGTCATACAATGCGTGATGCCGGAACGCGTCGGCGTGTCGACGTATATCGATGCGAAAAAGGAATTTGTCGACGAGACGCAGTATGCGAAGAAAGCGGGAGAACAATTGAGGCAGTCGGACACCTCGGGATCGATCGCGCTTGTGACCGGATATGCACAGTCGCAGCGCATCATGATCAGCAGCGGACTGCCGCTCAAGCGATTCCATACGATCAACAGCGCCGAGGACGACGAGCTGTTTCAACCCCTGTGGCCCGATGAGGAATACGTCGTGATCGGAAAGCGATCGCGGCCCGAATCATCCCGCCTTGTCGAGTTTTGGCTTACCCGACGCTCGCTCCTGCTTGAACGCTACCGGATCATCTGGGAAGACCCCTATTATCTGATCCTGAAGCTGAATCCCGCCGAAAGCCCGCTTCATGAGCGTTCCTGAATGAAAAACGGTGCGTTTTTTCGCTCCAGACGCCTCATGCCGCCCCTTGCGGAGCCATCAATCTGCGGAAGCCAATCTGCCGTTCAACCCGCTTTGCTGTACACTCATCACAAAAGAGTAACCTTTCTTGTCCTCTCTCGTTATGTTATACACAACGGTAAGACAATTATTCACCATTAGTAGCAATACGAGGAGGATTCCATGAAGGCTTCAGTGACGTTGTTGGTTGCGGCGCTTGTGCTGCTGACACCTGCATTTGCCCTCGATAAAGAGCATTCACAAACGATTGATACGGCGGCAGTGGTCAAGAATCTGTTGCATAATATGAAGTCGGACAACAAAGGCGTGCGCGAAAGTTCCGCGTTCATGCTTGGAGATTTCAAATGCGATGAGGCGGTGATTCCGCTTCTTGCGATGCTTCACAATTCGCCCGATGAATCATCGCGCATCGTTGCCGCGCTTTCGCTGAGCAAGATCGGAGCGGCCCGGGGCACATTCGCAGTGAAACAGGCGGTGCGATTCGACGAGAGTCCGCGCGTGCGGTTGGTATGCGCCTGGTTCTCGAATCAATACACGCAGCCCGAACCGTTCTCATTCAAACAGGTTGAGGAAGTGCAGAACCTGAATATCACACAGCGCGAGGAGCACTAGCGTTTTGCGCTCACTCGTTTCATAGTGAATGCGGATCGTGTGACACGCAAAGTTCAAGCTGATTTGTTATTACCCGATGCAGAAAGATCGTTCGCGTGCAATCGTTGAACACACGCGTGTGATCTTTCTGCATCGGCGCGTTTAGAGACCCTCGTTCGCTTCTCCTTCTGTGCGTTATCCTTCGCAGGGAAAGGCGCGGCGCATTTGGCGCACCGCCTGCTTCAATCGCTCTTCATTTTCGACAAGAGCGATTCGCACATATCCTTCTCCCTCGTCTCCGAAGCCCAAGCCGGGCGAAACGGCGACATCCGCTTTACTCAGACACTGCGTCGCAAATTCAATCGAGCCGAGCGATCTGTACGCTTCGGGAATGCGGGCCCAGACAAACATGGTGGCCTTCGGCGGCGTGACCGACCAGCCTGAGCGATTGAGACCATCGCAGAGCACATCGCGTCTCTGCTGGTAGAGTTCGGACTGCGCCTTCATGGCCTCGTCGCAGTGACGCAACGCGATCACGGTTGCGATCTGCACGGCCTGAAAGACGCCATAATCGTAATAGCCCTTGATGTCGGCAAGCAGCTTGATCATTTTTTTGTTGCCGGCTGTAAAGCCGATGCGCCAGCCTGCCATGTTATAGCCCTTGCTCATCGTAAATGTCTCGGCCGCAAGCTCGATGGCGCCCGGCACCTGAAGAATGCTCGGCGCCTGATAACCGTCGTATGTGGTGAGTCCGTAGGCGTAATCGTGTATGATATAGAATCCGTATCGTCTCGCGAGCTTGACGACTTCTTCGAAGAACGAGAGTTCGACGACGCGAGTGGTCGGGTTATGAGGAAAATTCAGCACAACGACTTTTGGCCGGGGCGAGATTGTCACGCACATATCGGCGATGCGCTTCAGCAACTGTTCGTCCGAGCCTTCCATCGATACGCCGACGACATTGGCGCCGGCGATCACCGGACCGTAGATATGGATCGGAAACGTCGGCGTGGGAGTGAGCACAAGATCGCCCGGACCGAGAATGGCCAGACACAGGTGGCTGAATCCTTCTTTCGATCCGAGTGTGGCAATCACTTCAGACTCTGGATTAAGCGCCACGCCGCGCGTGCGTTCGTAGTAGAGTGAAAATTCCTTGCGCAGATTGAAGATGCCCTGCGACACCGAATAGCGCTGGTTTCGTTTGTCTCCCACGGCTTCGCGCAGCTTGTCGACGATGACAGGCGGAGTCGGGTCGTTCGGATTTCCCATGCCCAGATCGATCACATCGTTTCCCGCGCGGCGAAGTTTCATCTTCAGTGCGTTGATGCTTCCGAACAAATAGGGCGGCAGCCGGTCCATGCGGCCTGATGCAAGAGGGGGGAAATTAGCGCCGGGAACTTCCGTACGGCGTTCGGGTTCGTTTTGTGCAGCCATGACGGTCGTGCTCTCCTTCGCAAGAATATTCTGAGTACCTATAAGAAGACGCGGCGGAATTAAGGCAACCACCAGCATCGGCTGCAATAATTTGTAATGTTGCCACGCATACTAAGATAATCAGGGAAGCGATACGGGTCAAGAGGAAGACGCGGCAGGCACGCGTTATTTTTTTAATAACCGGTCATTATTGAATTAATAAAAGACCGCCGGGACTTGTGCGTTCAACGATCGGATACACGGAAAAATTTGTAGCACGATTTTTGCATTTCATATCAATCTATAGGTTCAAGTTTGATCCTCTTCACTTGTTTCAATAGCGTGTCAAAAAATTCCGCTGATGTCCCAATTGCGCGGGGGATGAATTACGCCGCTGTCCCCGATTGTGAATGACGGGCTTGTTCATTATTTTACGTACTCTTATGTTCCACAGCACACGAATACATATGCATCACTATATCCGCTATTCACGCCTGAGTTTGATCGCGCTTGCGATGATGCTCACCGCGTTCACCGAAACACGCCTCAGCGCACAAACATATAAACTGGTTTGGTCCGATGAATTCGACAGTTCCGCAATCGACAAGTCGAAATGGGTATTCGAACTTGGAGCAGGCGGCTGGGGGAACAACGAACTTGAATATTACACGAGCCGTACGGCCAATGCGTACATCGACAGCGGCTGCCTTGTCATCAAGGCGTTGCGCGAAGATTATCCGCCTCTGACGCTTGCCAATCATTACACATCGGCGCGCATGAAGACGCAGGGAAAGGCGTCCTGGAAATACGGAAAGATCGAAGCGCGCATCAAGCTGCCGTACGGCCAGGGCATCTGGCCCGCGTTCTGGATGCTGGGAGACAACATCTCGAGCGTGGGCTGGCCGAAATGCGGCGAGATCGATATCATGGAAATGATCGGCGGCGCGGATCCGCGCGATCGCACCGTGTACGGGACGGGACATTGGGACGTCAATGGCGCACACTCGTCAAAAGGCTCGTCGAAGGCGCTCAGCGCTGGACGCTTTGCGGATGATTTTCACATCTTCTCGATCGTCTGGAAGCCGACTTACATTACGTGGTATCTTGATGGCGTGCAGTACTTCGTCCTCGACATCACGAACCAGAGCGCATTTCAGAACAATCAATTCATCCTGTTGAATCTTGCCGTGGGCGGCAATTGGCCCGGCGTGCCCGATCTCAGCACAGTCTTTCCGCAGACGATGAAGGTCGATTACGTGCGCGTGTATCAGGAATCAACCGAGCCGCCCGAAGTGACAATCACCGCGCCTGCGGCGAATCAGGTCGTTACGGCGTACAGCGATCTCACGATTTCGGCCGATGCCAAACCGGCCGTTGGAACGGTGACGAAAGTCGAATTCTATCAGGACGCGATGAAAATCGGCGAAGCTGCCGCGCCGCCGTATCAGATGATCGTGCAGAAAATATTTCCCGGACTCTATCACTTCAGCGCGCGCGCCATTCTCTCGACGGGCGCCATCAGCGCTTCGCAGGCGCTCACAGTGAGCGTCGCAGGCGAGGCAGTGACGGCGCCCTACGGCGCTTCGGCTTCTGTCGTACCGGGTTCGATTGAAAGTGAAAATTACGACATCGGCGATGCGGAAAATGCGTACAGCGACTCCGATCAATCCAATGCCGGCGGTGCCTATCGCTCGGATGCGGTGGACATCGAGGCATGCACCGATATCGGCGGCGGATATGATGTCGGCTGGACGGCCGCCGGTGAATGGATGCTCTACACGATCGATGTGAAGCAATCGGGGCAGTATCAGTTTTCGACGCGCGTTGCATCGCTGAACGGAGGCGGCTCGTATCATATCGAGATCGACAATGCGGATGTCACCGGTGCCATCGCTGTTGCCTCGACACAAGGCTGGCAAACGTGGACATCATCAGTCTCGAAATCAGTTCAACTCACATCCGGTGTGCACCGATTGAAATTCTGCGTGAACACGGGCGGCTTCAACGTCAACCGGATTGATATTGCACTCGGCACGACAGGCGTGAATGACTTGAACGATCGAAGCGCGGTGCCCGGCGCGTTTGCATTGCGGCAAAATTATCCGAATCCATTCAATCCGTCGACGACGATCGCGTTCGATCTGCCCGATGCGGGAGATGTGCGGCTCGAGATGTTCACTGTGTTGGGCGTGCGCGTGGCGACGCTCGTCGATGCGAAGATGGCAGCAGGCAGGCATCACATCCAATGGAATGCCTCGACATTCCCGAGCGGCGTATATGTGTGCCGGCTGACGTCAGACGTTCATACTGCGGTCGGGCGGCTCATCCTTCAGAAGTGACGAGCCGATGGATCGTCCCAGAGAAATGTTTTTGTTTCGGCGCGGATCACCTGATGAAGCGCGAGAAGCGAGATCAGA
>DATGXR010000396.1:0-2093 GCA_035298825.1 Bacteroidota bacterium | reverse complement strand
GTATATTTCATACAGTTGAATGCATCATCATCATTCCCACTTGGTAAAAAAAAGGAGACACTCCATGAAATCCTACGAATTGAAGATCGACGGTATGTCGTGCGGTCACTGTGTGATGGCGTTGAAAAAAGAACTTTCGAAGATTGACGGCATCACGATCGATGCTGTTGCGGTCGGATCGGCCCGGATTGTTGTCGATGAAGCCGCAGTCAGCCAAGAGCGCATCAAAGAAGCCGTGAGCGAAGCAGGATACGTGGTCACAGCGATCAATTGAGCGAACGAAAACGAGAAGGACGTCACACACATATGGAACCTCGCATCGAAACACTCTCACTTCCGATTGAAGGGATGACATGCGCCAGCTGCGTGGCGCGTGTTGAAAAGGCGCTCTTGAAAATCGACGGAGTCGAATCGGCTTCGGTCAATCTTGCCACCGAAAAGGCATCGGTGCGCGTTTCGGCGGGTGATGCCGCGGCAATGCTCGGGAAATTGAAAACGGCTGTCGAAGAGGCGGGCTACACGCTCGTGCTTCCTGCCTCCGAACCCGCCGCAGGAACATCGGACGATACTGAGCTCGCACGCTCGGCAGAACGCAAGCAGCATGAATACAAGCTGTTGAAACGCGATTTTGCCATCTCGGCTTCATTCGGCGCATTCATCATGGGGATGAGCATGCTCAGCATGACCGGGTGGTGGATGCGCACGGAGCCCGTGTCGATTGGAACGCTGAATACGATATTGTTTCTTGCCGCCTCGGTCGTGATGTTCATTCCAGGAAAGCGTTTCTTCCGGGCGGCCTTCACGATTGCGCGGCACGGACAGGCCGATATGAACACGCTTGTCGCAACCGGCACTGGCGTGGCCTATGTGTTCAGCTCTGTTGTCACACTGTTTCCACAGGCGCTGCCCGTACACGTGCACAATGTGTATTTTGATACGGCTTCGACGATTATCGCGCTCATCGTACTCGGACGCATGCTCGAAGCCAGGGCGAAGCTGCGTACGGCAGACGCCATGAAATCGCTGCTGAAGCTTCAGCCCCGCACAGCCCGCATCAGAACGCCGGAGGGTAGCGAACGCGATCTCGACGTGGCTTCGCTTGCCGTCGATGATGTGATCATTGTCCGTCCGGGCGAAAAGATTCCGGTTGACGGCATTGTGATCGCAGGCTCGACATCGGTTGATGAATCGATGATTACGGGTGAAAGTCTTCCGGTTGAAAAGACGCAAGGCGCGCGCGTGATCGGGGGTACCATCAATTTCAACGGATCGATCGAGTTTCGGGCGCAGGCGGTGGGAGGAAGCACCGTGTTGTCACAGATCATCAGGCTCGTCGAAGAGGCGCAGGGTTCCAAGGCGCCGATCCAGGCGCTGGCCGATCGGATCTCGGCCGTCTTCGTGCCTGTCGTGATGGCGCTGTCTGTGCTCACATTTATCGGCTGGCTCGTGTTCGGGCATGCCGAATTCACGCGCGCCATGATCAACGCGATCGCCGTATTGATCATCGCATGCCCGTGCGCGCTTGGACTGGCAACACCGACGGCAATCATCGTCGGCATGGGACGGGGCGCCTCGCAGGGAATCCTCTTTCGCAATGTTGAAAGTCTCGAGCGCGCCTCGAGTCTGCAGATGATCGTCTTCGACAAGACGGGCACGCTCACCTCCGGTACTCCCCGCGTGACCGATGTGATCGGATACGACAATCGCACAGAAAATGATCTCCTTTCAGTGGCCGGTGCGATCGAGAGCCGCTCGGATCATCCTATTGCTCGTGCGATCAGCGAGCGCGCAGGGAATCTCGTCGGACGCAACGTGACACAATTTCTTGCTCTGTCGGGACTCGGACTCGAGGCGACGATCGACGGGACAGCGTATCTTGCAGGAAGCCCCTCGTTGATGGAAGAGCGGGGCGTGGCGCTTTCGGATGCTGCGCGTGAAGATGCGCTCGCACTTTCGCGCGAAGGCAAATCGATCGTCTTCATTGCCGAAAGCACTAGCGCATCCGCCGGAATATCGACACAGGCGCAGCGTGAACCAACTCACAGACTCATCGGACTCATCGGGGTGGCCGACACGATCCTTGAATCATCTAT
>DATGXR010000395.1:0-3763 GCA_035298825.1 Bacteroidota bacterium | reverse complement strand
GAAATCAGCCTGATGGCACGAATAACAATCTGTTTGCAAATCCGCGAAATGTCCGCTCTTATGGCAGGAAGCGCATTCCGTATTGCGATGTGCGCCGCTAAGCGGGAATTTCGTTTTCTGATGATCGAACAATGCCGGCTTGAAGACTGTCGTCGAATGGCACATCGTGCAATCGTGTGACAATTGCGCCGTGACGTGATTCGGCTGTACGGACTTTGAATAATCGGTTGTATGGCATGAATAGCAATCTTTTGCAGTACCCTTGAATCGGCCATTCGCATGGCAGGATGCGCAATCGGCAGTCTGATGTGCGCCCGAGAGTGCGAATGACGTTTTCTGATGGTCGAATGTGGACGGCTTCCAGGAATTCATCGTATGGCATGTGACGCATTCATGTGAGAGTTGTCCCGTCTTATGGTTCGGTAACATGGTCCGGTCATAGGCAGGCTGATGACATGCGAAGCAGTCGCGTGACAGTCCAGCAAATTTGTTGTTCACATGGCACGATGCGCAGTCAACCGCCTCATGCGCTCCAGCGAGCTGGAAATTCGTTTTCGAATGCTGGAAGACGGAAGGAAGCCACCCTTTCATCGTGTGGCAGGTCATACAATCATAGCTGAAATTTCCAATCTTATGGTTGGGTGTCGGAACCCTGTCGAAATCCTTTCGGTGGCAGTCCATGCACCGCGTGGGCGTTCCGCTGAACTTTTTTCCCGTATGGCATTTGGTGCACGCAGTCAGACTGTGCTGTCCGTTGAGGGGAAAGGAAGTCTCCGAGTGATTGAATCGCATCGGTGTTGCGAGTTCTTTCCACGATGCGGTGGTATGGCAATCGGTGCACGGGATCGACAGCGGTCCGTGCGGCGATTGTTGCGCGTGGATGTGCGTGGAGAACGCGAAAAGGAAGCAAAGAATCAGTCCGGCATGATTCAGTCTGTGTGACGACAATGCAGCCATGCAATTTCCTGTCAATATGTACGTACGACTCTGCTATTATTGGATCTTCTGCGTGTGCATCTCGATGCCGACTTTTTTCAGAAATTCATTCGGCAATTCACCGCCTGCAAAAATGAAGACGAAGTCGTTCTCCAAATCACGTGTTTCGGCTTCTGTGGCAAGTGAGATCGACTTCTCGGAGATTTCCTTCACTTCCGAATTGAACACCACGTCAATTTTTTTTCTCGCCCGGAAGTCTTCAACATGTTGCTGGTTCCTGTCCTTGATACGCGAAAATTCGCCGCGCCGATACGACAGCGTGACTGTATTATTCTTTTGATTGGCAAGACCCACTGCCGCTTCAATAGCCGAATCTCCTCCGCCGACCACGAGAATGCGGCTGTTTTGGTACGAGGCGGCATCGATGAGCCGATATGTCACTTTCGACAGATGTTCACCGGGGACATTCAGCTTGCGCGGCGTGCCGCGGCGTCCCATCGCAAGCACCACACTATGGGCGGTATAACTTCCGCGCGGTGTCGTGATCGTGAAAATCCCATCTTCTTTCCTGATCGCCTCCGTTTTCTCACCCGTGTTGATGCGGAGGTTGGTCTTGGTCAAAATCTGATTCCACGTTTCGAGGAGCGTTTCCTTGCTCACGTTTGTGAATTTGATTTTTCCCCACATCGGCAGTTCAACCGGCGACGTCATGACGATCTTGTTACGAGGATATTGCAGGATCGTTCCCCCGATATCTCCCTGTTCGAGGATGAGATAGCGTAACTTGTTTTTCAGGGACGTCAGACCCGCGGCCAAGCCTGCGGGACCGGCGCCGACGATCGCAATGTCATACTCGGCCGAATGCGGTGTGATCTGCGTTTTGATGAATTCGACCACCTTGATCCCCTGCGTGATCGCGTTCTTGATCAGGCTCATCCCGCCGAGTTCGCCCGCAATGTACATGCCGGGAATGTTGGTCTCGTACTGGTCGCTCAACATGGGGAGATCGGCGCTGCGACCCGGTTTTGCCATCAACATTTGGATGCCGCCGACAGGACATGCATCTGCGCACATGCCATGCCCGATGCACTTTGCACCGTGGATGAGCGTCGCCTTCCCGTCGATGAGACCGAGCACTTCGCCTTCAGGACATGCCCTCACGCATGTGCCGCATCCGATGCAGCTCATGGCATCGATGTGCGGATGCATTGTGCTTGCTTCATGCAGACCAGCGATTTTCAGCTCTTGGAATTTTTTGCGGGCTTTTCTCTCCCGCTTTTTCATCTTTCGAACATAGGGCGGCACCGTCAGACCGATGAGTACCGCCGTAATGATCAATGTGATAATCGTTTCGTTCATAGGATTAGAATCGTACGCCGATTTCCCCGTAAATGCGATAACTGTTCATTGTCGCATCGATGACCCGGTCGACGCTCACCGTCGAGTAGAGCCAACGCGACATTCTGTAATTGGCATTCACTGTCAGCGTCTGCGTGATGAACGATCGGTCGAGCGAGATGACCCTGAATGCATAGTAATCGTACCGCATTGAAATTGAAACGCGATTAAAAAATGTCCGGTCAAGATCGACGGTGATGTTGTTGCCGTCTGTGTAGACGCCGACAATATTCGCATAGCGGACAGCGGCTTCAATTTCCGATCCGGCGATATCGCTCATGCGCAGCGAGGCGCCGAGGTTATGAGAATTCCGTTCATCGCCTTGTCTCGTCCTGAGCGATCCGTTCAGCGCGAGAGTGATGTAATACGGAAGCCGAAAATTCGCGCTGCCGCGGAATCCCTGCGTGAGGCTCCTGTCGAACAGCGTATCCGGAAACGTCTTCATTGTTTCAAACAGATAAACGCTCCGCGACGCATCGTACCCGGCATTCATCGAGAACCACTGCACCGGATAATAATTGAGTGAGAGAAACGTGTTCGATATCCGCGCAGCCGACGACCGCACACCGCGATTGATATCGTTCAGGTCGATTTCCATGCTCTCGTAGACAGAGAATGCGGAACCCATCGATAACGAGTTCTGCACGTACACGAATTCACGATCGAGTCGTCCTTCAGCATGCTGTCGTACATATGCGACTGTTCCGTCGTATTGATGCATGAAATCTCTTCCGGATCGGTAGTTCAGAAACACGGCGCCCTTCTGATCTCGTCCCTCGAATCCCATCGTCCTGTCGCCGATGTTTGCGCCGAGAATGCCGCCGAGCGTGAAATTCGATTGTCGCAGATAGAAATGACCGCCGTCAAACACCCCCAGGCCTCCCACGTACCGGGAGATCATTCTTCCCACTCCGTATCCGATGGCGTCATCGGGAGTATCGCGCTGCAGTGAAAGTTCGTAGACACGATGCTTCAGTCTTGAAGTCTCCCCGTACCGGGCGTACGAATCGGAAAGATCGTAAAAATTCCGGCTGTAGAGCGTGAACGTCATTCCCGTTCCGAGCACATTTCCCACATCCACCCGAAAGAGTGCGGACGGTTGTGAGTAGTTCATTCTCCGATCATCGGCCGAAATTCCGGAATATTGAAGTCCGACACGACCGGAAACGATATTGCTGGGAGGCGAGCTCTGTGTAGAGGCAGGTTGAACAATCTGAACAGGTCCGGGAATCACGGTCGTATCTTTGAGAACGGATGTCATTCCGGATTGCGAATCGGCTGCAGCCAGTTTCAGAATGACAGCCGCGTCGCCAACGACAAACGGCACTGCCTGTGTCAGCGTGACAGCTGCGGACGACTGTCGCGAGACGGCGGTTACTTTGATTGTACCGAGGGTTTTTCCGTTTCGCTCAACGCGAAGCGTATCGTC
>DATGXR010000394.1:0-2631 GCA_035298825.1 Bacteroidota bacterium | reverse complement strand
GCTGGAATCGATTACGCTGCTGAGCGGGGTGTCGCGGCTGATGGCCGGGAAAGCCGTGCGGACATTCGAGATCGACCGGGAGCGCATTGCGCTCGCGCTTGAAAAAAATCCAATCGTTGCAACCGTACTGAATCCCGTCGTCGGCTACGACACGGCCTCGGCGGTTGTCAAAAAATCGGTGACTGAAAAGATCACCGTACGCCAGGCCGCGCTTGCACTCGGCGTCATCACAGAAGAACAAGCCGCGCGTCTCTTTGATATCGGACAGATGACGCAGCCGGGATTCTCGGCCGCGGGCGACTGAAATCAACAATGCAATAAAAAAATGAAGGAGTCAACCGACGTGACTGTGACATTGCATCCGGAAACCGTGCTGGATCACTATCGGCGCTGGGGATATCTTGAAGCCGCGATCGATCCGCTCTCCACAATCCCATCGGAGTCAGTAAGCAGAGGCGTGATCGATCCGCTCGGCACGATTCCATCGGAGTCGGTAAGCGAGGGCGTGTCATCTGCGGATGATGAGGAAGTCGCACAGGCGCGATCGTACTACTGCGGGACGATCGGCATTGAATTCATGCACATTGCCGACAGCGAGCGCCGGGAGTGGATACAGGAGAAGATGGAACGCGAGCGGGATGGGGAAGACCGTGGAAGAATCCTCAGGCGCATCCTTGCAGCCGAACTATTTGAGCAGGTGATACAGCAGCGCTATCCCGGCACCAAACGATTTTCGCTCGAGGGACTGGCCGCACTCATTCCGGCGATGGATGAGATACTCGAGACAGCAGGCGAAAACGGAGCCGGGGAAGTCGTCATCGGGATGAGCCATCGAGGGCGACTCAATGTGATGGTGCAGATTATCGGCAAAGCGCCGCTTGAGATTTTCACGGCGTTCGAAGACGTCGATCCGCGAAGCGTGTTGGGCGGAGGCGATGTGAAATATCATCAGGGCGCCACCGGCGTTTATCGCACGCGCAGTGAGCGCGAGATCACCGTGAGGCTTGTGTCAAATCCGAGCCATCTTGAAGCGGTCGATCCCGTGGCACTGGGGCGCGTGAGAGCCAAGCAGACGCGCATCGGTCAAGGCGGAGAGCGCAAGGTTGTTCCGTTTCTCATACACGGAGATGCCGCGTTTGCCGGACAGGGCATCGCCGCCGAAACCCTGAACCTCAGCGCGGTCAAAGGGTATACAGTCGGCGGCACGGTCCATCTCATCGCCGATAATCTGATCGGATTCACAGCCGATCCGCACGAACTCTTTTCGTCGCGCTTTCCGACCGATGTGGCCAAACGTCTTCCGATTCCGATCATCCACGTGAATGCGGAGGATCCCGATGCGGTCGTGTATGCGTCGCGCATGGCTGTCGAGTACCGCACACGATTCCAATCGGACGTCGTGCTCGATCTGATCGGCTATCGCCGTCACGGTCACAGCGAAGTGGATGATCCGACTGTGACACAGCCGCTGCTCTATAAGAAGATCATGGCGCACGACCCGCTCTGGAAAATTTATGCGCAGCGTTATGGGCTTTCGGTTGAAAAGGAAGAACGATCGATCCGTGACTTTTATGAATCGGAACAATCGAAATCCTCGTCGGCAACGACGATTCCAAAATTAAGCGTGCTTCCCGACTATTGGTCGGGCTATGTGGGCGGTCCGTATGAGAGTGCGACAGAGACGGACACAGGCGTGTCGCGCGAACGCATTCAGGACATCACACATGTGCTGACGGAAGCGCCGAGCGGATTTTCACTGCATCCGAAAGTGAAGCAGCTTCTGGAGCGCAGAAAAAAAATGGGCGCCGGATCTCTCGGCGTCGATTTTGGAATGGCTGAGCTGTTGGCATTCGGATCGCTCTTGCAGGAGGGCATCAGCGTGCGCTTGAGCGGACAAGACAGCTGCCGCGGTACATTCGGGCACAGGCATGCGGTGTTGATCGATACGGAAAACGAGCACGAGCATTTGCCCCTGAGTCTTTTCACGCGCGAGGGCACATGGTGTGAGATCAACAATACGATCCTCTCGGAAGCCGCTGTGCTTGGATTCGAGTACGGGTTCAGCCGCGAGTATCCCGATGCGCTTGTGGCGTGGGAGGCGCAGTTCGGAGATTTCGCCAACGGCGCCCAGCTCATAATCGATCAGTTCATCAGCGCAAGCGAGGACAAATGGGCGCTCCTGTCTGGACTTGTCATGCTTCTGCCGCACGGATATGAGGGGCAGGGGGCGGAGCATTCAAGCGCGCGTATGGAAAGATTCTTGCAGCTTGCGGCGGAAGACAATTTCCAGATCTGTCAGCCTTCGACGGCATCGCAATATTTTCATCTGCTTCGGCGGCAGGTGCTTCGCACGCTGCGCAAGCCGCTGATTGTCTTTACACCGAAGAGCATGCTCCGAAATGCGGAGGCCGCGTCTCCCATTGCTGAATTTCTATCCGGCAGATTCCAAACGGTCATTCCGGAACGAACGATCGAAGGCGCCTCGCGCGTGATCGTCTGCACGGGCAAGATCGGTCATGAACTTCGGCACGAGCGCAATCGTCGCAAGGATACCGCGACGGCCATTGTCATGCTCGAACAGTTGTATCCGTTTCCGGAGGAAGAGCTTGCGTGCGAACTCGCCCGGCACAC
>DATGXR010000393.1:0-18693 GCA_035298825.1 Bacteroidota bacterium | reverse complement strand
ACAGGCGTTCCTTTCGGAAATTTCACCTTCCGTGCGGCCTTGCGCACGTCGTCGTCGGCAATGTCCAATTTCGTCAGCGCGATGATCGTCTTCTTCTTTGGCAGGTCGGGGTTGAACGACTTGAGCTCGTTGAAGAGCACTTTGTAATCATCCTTGATCGTCTCGCTCGTGCAGTCGATCAGATACACAAGCGCTTTCGTGCGTTCGATGTGCTTCAGGAACTGGATGCCCAATCCTTTCCCGTCGTGTGCTCCTTCGATGAGCCCGGGAATGTCGGCCACAACAAAGCTCTTGCTCTCTTTATAATAGACCATGCCAAGCTGCGGCACGAGTGTCGTAAAAGGATAATTCGCGATCTTCGGCTTTGCCGCCGAGATGACGGAGATCAGTGTGGATTTTCCCGCATTCGGAAATCCGACAAGTCCGATATCCGCAAGCAGCTTCAGCTCGAGGTCGAGGAAGAATTCCTGTCCTTCCGTGCCCGGCGTGCACATGCGCGGCGCCTGATTGGTCGACGATTTGAATGTCCAGTTTCCTTTTCCGCCTCTGCCTCCCTTGGCGATCACGATAGTCTGGTCATGCTCGGTGAGATCGGCCATGATCTCGCCTGTCTCATGATTGCGCACAAGCGTGCCGCATGGCACATTCACGATTACATCATCGGCCGAGCGGCCTTCGCAGTTGGACCCCTCGCCGGGATTGCCGTTCTTCGCCTCGAATTTTTTCTTGTACCTGAAATCGAGCAGCGTGTTGATCTGTTTGTTTGCACGAAGGATCACATCTCCGCCGTTGCCGCCGTTGCCGCCATCCGGACCGCCTTTAGGAATGTATTTTTCTCTGCGCCAGTGTATGATGCCGTTGCCGCCTTTTCCGGAGCGGACGAAAATTTTTGCGGAATCTATGAACATAAAACTGCTAACCCTTCTGTGCTTGTGAAAACATGAACGAACGCCGGATGATGCTTCTGCAGACGATGAGATGACGCTGCCGCTGTGCGCATTCCAACGCGTATTGAAAAAAAGTTATTCGATTGACTCGGTGCCGAGCGTCCGATGCCATGATTCGAGAATATTTGCAAACATCATCGCTTCTTTCGAGAACGGATCGATGCCGTGTTCGGCGAAAAAACGATCGAGCAGAATGATCGCCTCGTCCCATGTGCGGGCATTTGCCGCTTCATCGATCGCTTCGTCAAAAAGCGGCTCATTGCCGTTGAAGAGCGTCGTGACGATTGACTCCTTGTCCGCTTCCGAAAAATAGGGAGGATTGACGATCACAGGACCGTTATCCAATGTCTCATCGGTCGTATCTGCGTTGTCATCGGCCGGAGGTTCCGTGTCCGACGGAAGATCGTCATATCCGCCGTGTTGCACGACGATTTCAGCCTGGCGTTCATACATCATCCGATGAACGTTATCCTCATCCGTTTCATCATGCGTTTGAGGATTGTTCGGAACAATGATCGTATTGTCTTCCGGAATCCTGGGGCCGGATGCGTTCAATTCTTCGTCGTCAGTATCCTGTGCCTCATCGGGAAGATCTTCAAGAGGTGTTTGGAATGCAGGCTCCTCCACGCGATCCGTCGGCTCCGGGTTGCCGGCATGTTCGAGCGGTATCGGCAGCGTTTCGAGATCATCGTCGAATGGCGGCGCCGACTGTTCCGTGTGCGCGGTCGTTGCGGTATCCTGCGCCGACGGTTCATTCGTTTGCGGCTGCGAGAAAAATGTTGGCTCAGTGTTCTTGTACGAATCAGCAGGCGAAACAAATTCTGATTGCGCAGACGTCGGCTGCGACATGGCTGTCGATTGCACAGATGTTGACTGGGATGCCGACTTCGATGCGCCTGCAGGTTTCGCCGGCGAAGCAAGCGGTGTCGTCGGTTCTTCATCCTGCTTGCCGATGGCGATCAGCACCTTAATGTCCGGAAGCGGTGATCCCGATGCCGCCGCATCGAGGATCATTTCGAGCATTGGAATCGTCAACTCGAGCGTCGAATCCAATTCACGAAGCGCGGTCAGCGCCTCGGCATACTTTGTCAGTTTTTTATCTTCGAAGAAAATAATCAGCGCACGAACAGGCACGCGTGCGGGCTGAGGCGGCTTCATCGATGCGCGGATGAGAGACACAAATTCGAAGATCGGTCGCGCGATCGCGGCGAGTTCTTCAGGCGTCGAATTGGCGCAGATCTCCTCGTCGATTGTCTTCAGGAGCCGCTTCATCTCTTCGCTTCCGACATCTGTGCGATCCCGCGATTCGACGTACTTTTCAAGCACGGCGCGGAAATACGAATAGTCGGTGCAGTACCGGAGCTTCGCCAGCATTTCGTCGGTCGTGATCCTGATCGCCGCATCGAAAAAGAAACTGCTCAGCGTCCATTGCGGCCGGCACAGATAATTCAGCAGGAAATGGATGCACTTGTCCGCCGTTGCCTCGAAATCCTTTTGCGTGAACGTATAGTTATTGACAAGCAGGATGTCGATCTGATCTTCGAGCAGCCGCACCTCGGGAATCGTATAGGCGAATTTCGACGACCGCACCTCGCGCAGTTTTTCCTGCGTCCGGAGCCATTCCACATCGGCCCGGAAGAATGTCTTCACGCTGGCCGGAATATTCGATTCAAGAACTGACCTCAATCCGATTGACGTGCTGTCGCCAATTGTGTTCGATCGGAGCAAGTGAAAAAACTGTGCTGTTTCCTGGTCAAACATTGGTATGTGAGTTAGATGAGTGATTATAAAATCTAAAGATCATCCTGTTTGCGTCGCTGCACACGTGCCGAAGGAGCACGTCATTATTGCAATGCCGAGTTGATGTCGACGGCGTTTATCGTTATTGCGCCGATGTGCCTGTGCCGACGGCGCCTTTCACGCGCGCGATCTCTTTCTGCGCGGCGCTTTTGAATGTCGGATCGATCCCGGGTTTGTCGACGATCTGCTGATACATGTTGAGCGCCTGATCCGATTTTCCCATTTTCTCATACGACTGTCCCGCCATGTAATACGAATTCGGCGTCCAGTCGATCTTCGTTCGTTTATTCACCAAATACGGCACCTTCAAAAACTCAAGGATCGCCTGTGGATAATCTCCCTTGTTAAAATATGTTTCGCCGAGATAGTACCGGATCTCCGATTCGAGATCCTTGTCCGTTGTCTCGAGCATCGCCTGCAGCTGCACGATGGCGCGATCGTAGTATCCGAGTTTCTGATACAGCACGCCGAGATCGATCTTCTTGTTCTGTATCGATTCATGCATCGGATAGCGTTCGATGAATTTGCGCGTGAGGTCGAGCGCAATCTCGTTCTGACCCACTTCCTTGTATGCCTCGATGATGTTGTTCATCGCGAACGGCATGAGGTCGGGCGAGACGGCCGGCTTGTCGACGATCATCCGATAATATTTGATCGCATCGTCGTACTGCTCGCGGAAGAAAAAGATATTCCCGAGCGCGAGGAAGGTCTTGGGAAGCATTTCCGAATTCGGGAACGAGCGCATCACACGCATGTAATTCGACAGCGCGCTGTCAGGCTGATTCGTCGCCTCGTAGATCTTGCCCGTCCAGAAGATGCTCTTGTCGACGAACGTCGTGTTGTCGTACTTCGACGGGAATTTTTTCAGGACTGAAAGCGCCTCCTGATAGCGCTCAGCCCTGAATTCAACCATGGCTTTTTCGAATGTGAACTCGGCTTCGGCGTCTTCATCATCCTCGTACATGTTTTCATACGTCTTGATCTTCACTTCGGCTTCCTTCAGCTTGCCGCTTCGGAAGAGTGAAGTGATCACGCGCCGATCCGTGGCGCGCTTCACAGCCGGATCGTCGACGAGGCCGAGCAGCTGCTCGTATTCCGCCAATGCCTTCGGATACTGCGCGTTCTCGAAGAGCAGATCCGCCAGCCGGCGTGTATTGTCGGCAGTGCGCCGTGTCTGAACCGATTTGGTTAAATAATGTATCGCCGATTCGGTATGACCGTTTTCCTGTTCGATCTGTGCCAGGCGCGACAGCGCCGCCGATGCCGAGTCGTGTTCCGGATATTCGCGGACGAACGACGCATATCCTGCCGCCGCGGGAACGATGTCGCCCGACTCGTCGTATGTGCGCGCAAGGTTCACCATCAGCAATGCGCGTTTCGAATCATCCATCGACAGGGGCGAACCGATCCTGCGCTCTTCATTCTTATAGAGCGCCAGCGCATTCTCGTACATGCCGGCGCGACGATATCCGCGCGCGAGGTCGGCTTCGGACTGCGAAGCGGCGCGCGTATAAAAATAGTCGTTGCGTAATTTTTCGAATGTCGCAACCGCATCGGTGAACGATCCCGACACAAGCTGCGCGAGTCCCTTTTCACGAAGCACTTCGGCTCTCCATCGTCCCTTCGGATACGATCGCAAGTACGTGTTCATCACCGTGACCGCCGAATCGGACATGCCCAAATGGGCAAGCTGCATGCCGAGCCGGGCAGTGGCTTCCTCGATTTCGACGGATGAGGGATGAAGCTGCAAGATCTGTCGGTACCCGTCGATCGATTCCTGAAGGCTGCCGCGCATTTCAAGCGCACGCGCCAGGGCGAGCCGCACCTCCGAGAGCCGGGGACTCATCGGATGTTCGCCGATCACCTGGCGTGCCGATGCGATCAGCGCGTCGGATGATGCCGTCCGCGCCTGCAATGTAAAGAGGTCGACAGACGCCTCTTCGAAATATTTTTTATTGTGCGGACGTTTCAAATATTCTGCCACCGCGGCGCGCGTCTCATCCTGTTTCGATGTGTCAGCTTCGCTCAGCTTCAACATCGAGACGATCCGCTTGTAGCTTGCGGCCTCTTTTCCGTTCTCATCCACGGCGAGCGTTTCGGCGTCGCCATATTGCGCCGCAGCGAGCGCGAAATCCTTGAGCCGCTCGGAATACAGATCGCCCAATTTCATAGCGAGATCGAATTTCGGCCGGTTCGAAACGATATCGCTCAGGATCGAAGCAAGAAGTTTGAACGTCTCGTTCCTGTCCACCGCCGAGACCTGGCGGAGCGCCTCGCGCCGCGCCTGTGCCTGCGCCGTGAAGTCGCTCGAGGGATACTGCTGAATAATTTCGTCGTAGAGCTCGATCGCCTGTTCGGGCTTTTCCTGCTCTTCGAGCGTCCGGCCGAGAGAGAAGATCGCTTCATCGATGAGCGGAGTCCGCGGATACGATGCGATCATCTTCTTGAACACTGACGTTGCGCGCGCCAATTCATGAAGCGGTGTGCGCAACAGCGATGCAGCCCTGAAAAGCGCCTCGGGCGCATCGTCGTCGTTCGGAGCGAGCGCCGCGAACTTTTGATATTGCTCCGCCGCAAGCGCGTTGTCTCCCTGAACGGAGGCGATTGACGCACTGCGAAGCAGCGCTTCCTTCTTATCGGCCGGCGCCGCGGCACGGTCCGCCGCCGCTGTCAGGCGCGCGAGTGCGCGCTTGTAATCTTTCGCTGTTGTGTATGCAATGCCCGCATGGATCAGCGCGCGTGTCGAATCAGTTGCAGCGCTCGGTGATGCGAGATATCGCTCCCAGTATTCGGCCGCATGCTTCGCATCGCGCTGCGTCTCGTAGGCGAGCGCGAGTGCATACAGGATCTGGCTTTTCTGCTCCCGGGGAACTTTTGTTGAATCAATCGTGACTTTTTTCAGCTGTTCCGTTGCCTCGCTCGATCGTCCTGTTGTTGTGAGCAATGCGGCAAGCGCAATGCGCGATTCGGCTGCCACAACCGCGGGCGAGGTCTTGTCGTCGAACACCGACCGATACAATTTTTCCGCTTCGAGCGAATTGCCGGTTTGTTCTGCAAGCTTGCCCAGCTGGAACAACACGGATGCCTTCAGGTCCTTGTTCACGCCTGCCTCTGACGCCTGAGACAATTCGCTCTTTGCAGCCGTGAAATTATTCTGTTTCAAATAGATCATCCCGAGACGCAGATGCCCCACCGGCACGAGCTCATCGGCAGGGTAGTCGCTGATGAGCGACTTGAGCACCTTCGCTGCATTCTCGGAATCATTTGCCTTGTCGAAATATTCCGATGCCTGCAAGAGTCCCTTGGGCGCGTAGCTGCTTTTCGGATAAAACACCTTGATGCGTTCGAACGCCGATGCGGCGTCAGCAAGTTTGCGTTCTTCCGCAAACAGCTCTCCTACATACCAGAACGCTTCAGGCGCCTTCGAATTATCGGCATAGGTGAGTGCGAAATTCTGGAACGTCGAACGGGCATCCTGGAGCTTGCCGGCCGCACGCTGCGTGAGTCCGAGATAAAACAATGCATCGCTCACAAGACCGCTTTTGGGATTATTCGCGATGAATTGTTTGAACTGTTCAAGCGCAAGGTCGTACATCTTGTCATTGTACAGATTCATCGCGAGTTTCAGATCGGCATTCTCCTTTGTATTCTGTGCGGGAGACAGAGCCGAGACAAACAAGATGAGAATGAGTGCTGTAAGAGTCTTCATGGGCATATCAAGGGTTGGTTCCGTTTTTTTCGCGTGGAATGGAGAAAAACCGGTTCTTCAAAATACTCAATATTTGCCAGCTTTGCAATGCAGGGTTGATGTACGGGGATAGGAGCCGCCGTATGAAACACGAACGCACACACATGCACGCCGGATGTGTGTGCGCAAGTGAAACCTCGTGCTTATTATAGAGTGCACAGTCCTGTCAGGCGCCGGTTTTCTTTGGCGCTTTGTGCGGAGCGGTTTTTGCCTTGCTGATTGAGCTTACTGCAATGACGCCGTTTGAGACGGAGCCATTCACATCAACGAGCAGATGGTCCGTCTGTTTCGTGTGCTTCAGGAAATCCGCCGCTTTCTCGTTTCCTTTGCTGTCGAATTGGATCCATTTGCCGTCAGAGACGACTCCGTATCCTGCGGCGGCGCAATCTTTTTCCATGGCGCATTCGCGTGTGTGTTTCGCCGCGCGGTCCATCGCATCGGCGGGCGACTTTTTGACCATACCCGATGCGCACATCTTGTCGACGAGGTAGCCTGTGACGCGTGTCGATTCCTGAGCGGCGGCTGTGAGACTGATCACACAGACTGCGACCGCCATCCTGATGACGTGTTTCATTGTGTCTCCTTGAGATTGTGGTAGTGAGAATGTTCATCTATCAGGTTCAACGTGCCGGAAGCGCAAATGATTCCGGAAAAAAAATATTTAAAAAATCTTAAGAATATTTGGAATATTACAAGGTAATTCTCTATATTTCCCATCAGTTAAGGCAGACAAACTTCTCCTAATAACCCATTCATCCACCATCGTAGGGAGTTTTGCAATGGCTAAATCCATGACCAAGAGCCAGATCGCAGATCATTTCGCACAGAAATTTGATCTGAAGAAAAAAGTTGTGAACGAATTGTTCGAAGAATTAGCGCAGTTGGCGTACGCCGAAGCCGCCAATCAATTCACAATTCCGGGCATTGGAAAACTTGTGCTTGTCGACCGCAAAGCACGTCAGGGACGCAATCCTGCAACAGGAGAGACCATTCAGATTCCTGCGAAGAAGGTCGTGAAATTTAAAGTCGCGAAAGCGGCGAAGGATGCGATCCTCGAGGCATAATTCAGCCTTCGGAAATTGTTGCAGTCATCTGATCGTCAATCTCACGCCAGCGCCCGATCACAACGGATCGAGCGCGAACGTGAGATTTTTTTTTAGGAATGCACGTATCTTTTTAGTACTATTTATAAACACAGATGAGACTCATGCGAACATTCAATCTATTCATAATTGCGCTGCTGATCGCGGTGATTGCGGGGGCATGCAGAAAGAAGGAAAATATGACGGCAAATGGCGTGACATGGGAAGTGATCAAAGAGGGCACAGGCGCATCTCCGGTTCCGGGCGACTCGGTGACAGTGCATTATACAGGCTGGCTTGAGAACGGAAAGAAGTTCGACAGCTCAGTTGACAGGAAAGAACCGTTTTCGTTCCGCCTCGGCAGGGGATATGTGATACAGGGCTGGGAAGAGGCCGTTGCGACGCTGAAAGTGGGCGGCAAATCGAAATTCACGATTCCGTCGGAACTTGGATATGGCGAGCGCGGCGCCGGCGGAGTGATTCCTCCGAATGCGACACTCATATTTGACATCGAATTATTGGCAATCAGCAAATAACACACATATGCCAAAACCGTTTTTGATGATACATATTCGCCCCGGCAAATGCGATTATTGCGGCTGTTGTGTGGGGGTATGTCCTGAAGATGCGATCGAACTGATGGAGTCGAAAATCTCCATCATCGAAGAGCGCTGCACGAATTGCCGCAAATGCGTCTGGGCCTGTCCCTGGGAAGTGATCGAATTTCACCGCGAAGGCGTCGCGGATCTTCCGAAGGAGGTCGTGCGATGAAAGCCATGTACGATGTGATCGTGGTGGGAGCGGGGCCGGCCGGAACAACCGCCGCGCGTTATGCGGCCGAAGGCGGAGCCTCTGTGCTTGTGCTCGAAAAGGATCGGGATGTCGGGTATCCGGTGCGCTGCGGCGAAGCGGTGAGCCACGAAGGCGTGATCCAATTCATTGAACCCGATCCGAGATGGATTGCGGCCACAGTGACGAAGTTCCGCCTTGTGGCGCCGAACGGGAAGAGCGTCGTTCCAAAGCTCGACGGCGCCGGATACGTACTGGAACGCCGGCTGTTCGATTATGAACTGGGAAAAGTCGCCGCGAAAGCGGGAGCCGAGATTGTCACGAAGGCCTATGTGTACGATCTGCTGCGCGACGATACGGGCGCGGCGTGCGGCGTGCGCGCGCTGATCAAGGATGTGCCTGTCGAGATCCGGTCGCGCGTGGTGATCGCCGCCGACGGCGTTGAATCGCGTGTGGGGAAATGGGCGGGCATCGATACAACAACGCACATTCGCGATATGGAAAGCTGCGCGCAGATGACGATCACCGGCATCGATGTTGAACAAGACGTGCTCGATTTTTATTTCGGCGACGATGTCTCTCCGGGCGGATATCTCTGGGTGTTTCCCAAGGGGAAGCACACGGCAAATGTCGGGCTCGGATTGAGCGTTGAAGAGTCGAAGAAAAAATCGGCCATCAAATATCTCGAAGAATTTGTGAACAAAAAATTTCCGCACGCGGCGGTGCTCACGCATATTGCAGGCGGTGTGCCGTGCGCAAAGACGTGCCAGACTCTCGTGAAGCATAATGTGATGCTCGTCGGCGATGCGGGGCATCAGGTCAATCCGGTGTCGGGAGGAGGCATCATCTCCGGTATGATCGGCGGCATGATGGCCGGACAGACAGCGGCAGAGGCCGTCAAGGCCGGCGATCTTCAGCATCTGTGCGAATATGAAACGCGGTGGCATAAGCGTCTCGGATGGCGGCACGATGTGTTCTATAATATCAAGGAAGCGATCTCGGGATTTTCAGACGAGACGCTCAATTCGATCTGCGATTCGGCGTTGAAGTTGCCTGAGGGAAAGCGGACGCTCGGAGGCATCTTCCGCACCGCGCTCTGGAATCAGCCATCGATGCTGATCGACGTGGCGAAGGTGTTCATTTCGTGACTCAGAAAAAATATCTGTTGGCGATATGCAGCATCGTATTGCTGCACGCGGGGATGTTTGCTCAGAACTCCGGCGACCTCGTGGACATCACCGCGATCGATTCAACGATCAGGCTCGACATACGCTACGCCACGGCGAATAATTTTACGCATACCGTACTGTATCCCGTCGCGAAGGCGAAACTCCGACGCGCTGCGGCTGAAAGTCTCGCCGCGGTGCAGAGGGACGTCGCCCGTCTCGGACTTTCGCTCAAAGTTTACGACGGCTATCGGCCGCTGTCGATACAGAAAAAATTGTGGAAGACCATGCCGAATCGGATTTTCGTGGCCGATCCTGCCAAGGGTTCGCGTCACAATCGCGGCGCCGCAGTCGATCTCACGCTGATCGATTCGCTTGGCACGGAACTCGAGATGCCGACGGCATACGACAGCTTCTCGCCACGGGCGGCGCAGAATTATCGGAAGCTCCCCGGGATTCAGCTCAAGAATCGTGAAACGCTCAAATCGGCAATGCTGCGGCACGGATTTCTGCCCATGCGGTCAGAGTGGTGGCACTTCGATTTCAATTCCGCCTATTCGTACGGCATCATGGATGAACCTCTGGAGTAATGCGCACGTGTCTTTGAATCTCCGAAACATACTGCTCATACGCACTGATCGAATCGGAGACGTGATGCTTTCGCTGCCGATGCTGCCGTTGATCAAAAAGAAATTCCCGGGCTCGTCGATCACGATGATGGTCCAATCGTACACGCGCGAGCTGATCGACGGGCATTCGTGCGTCGATAACGTGCTCGTGTACGATGCGCCGAAAACCGTCGCATCGTTTCTGAAATGGACCAGTGAGCTTCGCCGCCATCGGTTCGATGCCGTCATTTTCCCATACCCACGCTTCCGATTGGCGCTGCTTGCCTTTGCAGCCGGCATTCCGATGCGCGTGGCGACCGGCTACCGGTGGTATTCATTCCTCTTTACGCACAAGATCTACGAGCACAGGAAAGACGCGAAGCATCACGAACTTGAATACAATCTGCATCTGCTGTCCGCCCTTGGCATCGAGTCGACAGATCACGATGTGCGATTCGACATTCCACGAAGCGAGGCAGCTGAACAAAAAGTTGACGCGTTTCTTGCGGCTAACAACATCACTGTGAACGATCGCTTTGCCGTCATCCACCCCGGAAGCGGAGGCTCGGCCCGGGACTGGAGCGCAGAGAATTTTGCGGCGCTCGGCGGAAGACTGCAGTCCTCGCTTGGATTGAAGGTCGTCGTCACTGGCGGAGCACAGGAAGCGTCACTCGTGAAGCGCGTGTGCGACATGATGCATCCGACGCCTGCATCCGCAGCCGGAATGTTTTCGTTGACCGAACTGGCTGCGCTTGTGAGTCGGGCGCGTGTGTTCGTTTCGAATTCGACAGGACCGCTGCACATCGCGGCAGCAGTGGGAACGCCGGTTGCAGCATTCTATCCGCCGATACGCCAATGCAGTCCGCAGCGCTGGGGACCGTGGACGAACAAGAAGATCATCTTTGAAGGGAATATGACCACTTGTCCGTTGTGCAAAGGAGGTCCTTGCCAATCGGATGTGTGTATGAACCAAATATCTGTCGATACCGTTGAAAAAGGTATAGCGACACTCGTCATGGGAGATCAAGGGTTATGAATTATTTCGCGCGTTTCATCGTCGTTATGATGTTCTGCATCTGCGGCGTAAACGCCCAGACGTCCAAGAATGTAAATGCATTCGGCGTGGGCGAACGTCTCATCTTCGATATGAAATACGGATTTATCAAAGCAGGGGAAGCCGTCATGGGAATTCCCGCATACGAATGGATTGAAGGCAATCAATGCATGCAGGTGCAATTCACGGTGCGGTCGTCTCCATCGTTCTCGTTCTTTTTCGAGGTGGTCGATCGGTACGAGACATATCTCGATGTGAACGGCATCTATCCATGGAGATTCGAACAGCACATCAGAGAAGGAAAATACAGGCGCGACTTCAGCGCGATCTTCGATCAAAAGCGTCACGTGGCCAAGACGACGGAAGGAAATTTTCCGATCCCGCCGAACGTGCACGATATCCTCTCGGCATTCTATTACGCGCGGACGCTTGATTACTCGAAGTCGCATCCCGGCGATAAGATCATGCTTCAGAATTTTTACAAGGACAAGACCTATCCGCTTGCAGTGAAATTCGTCGGCAGGCAGTCCGTCGATGTTTCTGCGGGCGTGTTCAACTGCATCATCGTTGAACCGCTGGTGCAGGAGGGAGGCTTGTTCAAGAGTGAAGGCCGCATCCTGCTGTGGATGACCGACGACGACAGGAAGATGCCGGTCCAGGTATCGACGAAAGTGCTGATCGGATCGATCACTGCGGAGCTGCGCGAATACTACGGACTCACGGGTCCGGTCAATGCGAAAACGGATTAACGACGCACAATCCCCAAGGACGACCACTCATCCATGTCTGAAGAACAACTTCCCTCAATTGACGATTCATCCGGCAGCGTGAAAGCGGGACCGAAATATTCGCCGATCCCGTTCGTCATCGTTGCGCTCGTGCTTGTGTTCATTCTCTATCAGGGACTGGGAGGAGCGGCGACGTATCTGCTCTTCGGCGGACAGATCACGCCAGAGACGGTGGCGGGCATCCGCTGGGCGACAATGCTGTCGCAATTGCTGTTCCTGCTTGTGCCCACGCTTGTGATGCTGAAAGTGCAGCACGGGTCCGCGCTCGGCGCGATTCCGCTGCGGATTCCGAAAGCGGCCGAGTTCCTGCTTGTGGTGCTGTGCGTGGTCTCGCTCCAACAGGCGCTCGAGGGATATCTCTACCTGCAGGACATGATTCCGCTGCCGGCCGGAGTGCAGCACGTGGTCGAGATGATGAAGCGGATGATCGAGGAGACGATTCGTCTGCTGGGCGAATCGCATTCGCCTCAGGAATTGCTGTTCGTCGTGACCGTTGTGGCGGTGACGCCTGCGCTCTGCGAAGAGTTGTTCTTCCGCGGCCTCATACAGAACAATCTGATGCTTGCGTCGAACACACGCACCGGCATCATTGCGACCGGACTGATCTTCGGGCTGTATCATCTCAATCCGTTTCTGCTCGTGCCGCTGGCCGTGCTCGGTATCTTTTTCAGTTACGTGCGTGTCCGCTCCAATACGCTCATCCTGCCCATCGTCGCGCATTTTGTGAACAATGCTGTGTCGGCGGCCGGATTTTTCTGGCAGCAGGAGCGCACATCAAGTTCGTTCCTGCTCGAAGGGGCGGCGGACAATGTGCCGCTGCAGTATGTGATCGGCGTGACGGCTGTTTCGGCAGTCGTGTTCGCAATCTGTCTTGTGTCGTATCGTATCGTGACGCAGCAGTTATCCACCGTTTCAATTGATGATTAACATGGAGTTCCACAGGGTATGGCAAAACACTATTCGAATCTGACGCTGCGCGTTGCGGTTGCCGTGATTGGAATTCCGGCGCTCTTGTTTGCGGCGTACGCAGGCGGACTTTTTTTCTTCGGACTCGTGGCCGCGATCGGCGTGCTCGCGCTGAATGAATTCTACGCGATGACCGAGGCGAAGGGCATGAAGCCTCAGCGCGGCACGGGCATTGCCGGAACTGTCCTGATCTTCTGCGCCTTCTTCCATGAACAAATCCAATTTTTCATCCTTCCGTTCTTCATCGACAAGGGCGGCATTTCGCTGCTCACGAAACTGCAGCTGTTCATCACTTTGTATTTTCTGACGCTTGTCGTCGTGCTGCTGATCGAACTGTTCCGCAACAAGGGATCGGTCATCCTGAATTCAGCGGCCACGATGATGGGCATGGGCTACGTCGGCATCTTCCTTGGCACATTGATCGGATTGCGCGAACTCTATGGAATGGAATTTCCCGTCTCGCTCGCGATGGCGCATGCGAACGGGCTGTCTCCGATCGCGGATGATGCCGTGCGCGCCACCACGTACGCATGGGGCGGGTGGACGATCATCTCGATCTTTGCCTCGCTGTGGATGTGCGACACGATGGCGTATTTCGGCGGCCGGACCATGGGCCGGCATAAGCTTTTCGTGCGCATCAGTCCGAACAAGACCTGGGAAGGGGCGGTGTGGGGATTCGTCGGAGCGGTGGCGATGATGCTTGTCATGAGAAGCCTTGTCCTCCCGTACGTCGCCGTGCACCAGGCGGTCGTGATCGGGCTCATCATCGGCATCTTCGGGCAGATCGGCGACCTCGTCGAATCGGCGCTCAAGCGCGATGCGGGCATCAAAGATTCGTCTTCACTCATTCCCGGACATGGCGGCGTACTCGATCGGTTCGATAGTTTGATATTTACGGCGCCGATTTTGTATCTTTATATAGACTTCGTGGTGTTATCGTAATTTAATGTGCGGCAAGAGCATGAAAACAAAGAAACAGAAGATTCATATTGTGACGTTGGGATGTGCGAAGAACACCGTAGATTCCGAAGTGCTTGAAGGACAACTTCGCGGCAATCATTTCGAAATGGCATCGCATGCCGGCGAGGCCGACATCGCCATCATCAACACGTGCGGATTCATTGGGGACGCGAAAAAACAGTCCATCGATACGATCCTGAGCGCCGTCGAACTGAAGAAGCGCCGGCAGCTCGACAAAGTCTATGTGATGGGATGCCTCTCGGAGCGCTACCATGCGGAACTTGCAAAAGAGATTCCCGAGGTGGATCAATTTTTCGGATCGAACGAACTTCCGAATATTCTTAACGCGCTCGGCGCGGAGTTTCAGCATGCGCTGTTGGGAGAACGAACGCTTTCAACGCCCTCTTATTCGGCATACCTGAAGATTTCGGAGGGCTGCGACAATCCGTGTTCGTTCTGTGCGATTCCGCTGATGCGCGGAGGCCATCGCTCGAAGCCTGTCGATCAGATCATGTCGGAGGTGATGCGGCTGACATCGAAAGGCGTGAAGGAACTTATCGTCATCGGCCAGGATACGACGTACTACGGACTCGACATCTACAATGAACGGGCGCTTGCCTCGCTGCTCGAATCGCTCGCCTCTGTGAAGGACCTCGAATGGATTCGGCTGATGTATGCCTATCCCGCGAAATTTCCGCTCGATCTCCTTCCGGTGATGGCCGGGCATGCGAATATCTGCAAGTACCTTGACATGCCCATACAGCATGCGGCGGATGCCGTATTGAAATCGATGCGCAGGGGAATCACCCGTCGCGCGCTCGAAGAATTGATTGGAACGATCCGGCATTCGGTGCCGGGCATTGCGCTGCGCACGACGCTCATCACCGGATATCCGAACGAGACGGAACGTGATGTCGAAGAACTCGCGACATTCATGAAGGATGTGAAGTTCGAGCGCCTCGGCATCTTCACGTATTCGCAGGAAGACGACACCGCCGCATTCGCGCTTGGAGATCCGATCCCCGACGACGAAAAGGAACGGCGCAAGGAATATCTGATGGATGTGCAGCGCGAGATCTCGCTTGCGCGCAACAAGGAGAAGATCGGGCGTACGGTTCGCGTGCTTGTGGAAGGACATGAAAATGGCATCGCTACCGGACGGACTGAGTGGGATGCCCCGGAAGTGGACAACGAAATCGTGCTCACGTGCGGGCCGAATCGACACTTATTGCCTGGAGAGTTTGTTCAATGTACTATAACAGATGCCGTAGAGTATGATCTTTACGGAGATGTGATCAGTTAACCATTCTGCCGATGAACCTGCGAATATTCTTTGCGTGTCTGATATGGTGTGTGTGCGTCTCGGGCCTCAGCGCTCAGGTTGAAACCCGCGTGCCGACACCGGGCAACGAAGTTCCGGAATTCTTTCTGGATGCGCTGAGTTTTGAATCGGCGGATTCCGTCCATTCGCGTGTGGACGTGTATCTCCATGTGCCGTACGAGGCGCTGCGGTTTGTCGCAGGTAATGGCGTGTACAAGGCGCAGTATGAGGCCACCGTCAACATCTCGGCCGACGACAACGCATCGATCGCCGAGAAGACATGGACTGAAGATATCACGCATGCGCGATACGAGGAGACTGAGAGTCGAACAGCGTACAATCTCACGCAACGATCGTTCGACATTTCTCCGGGCACATACAAGCTGCGGGCGCAGATTCGCGATATGGAGTCGAAGAAGAGCGCCGTCATCACACGGAAGATCGTCGTTGGAAGTTACACGGGTCCCGGCATGAGCATGAGCGACATCATGCTGATCAGCCGCGTGACAACCGATAAGGGCAGACTCAACATCGTGCCCAACATTACGGGCAATGTTGCCGATGTCGTCAACGGACTCTATGTGTTTTACGAAGTCTATAATAACGGCGGAGGCGATTCGGTTGAATCGACCTACATGATTTCGAAGCCGAAGAAAGAATTGAACGCAGACGTCTTTGGGCAGCGCGTTCTGCATCGCCTGTCCGGAAACCGCACGCAGATCATCGAGAAGCTCGACACGGCCCGATATTCAATCGGCACATACGTCCTGACGATAGAACTGAAGCCGATGAATGTTCCGGCGGGCGCGTCGACTGCAACTGTCGAAAAGCAAAAAGCGTTCATCGCGAGATGGGGCGCTGTGCCGTACAGCGTCACGGACCTGGATCTGGCGATACGCCAACTGCGCTATATCGCAAAGGACAACGAATACAGCCAAATGATGGATGCCAAGACCACGGAAGAAAAGCAGCGTCTCTTCCAGGAATTTTGGAAGCGCCGCGATCCGAGTCCCGACACGAAACGCAACGAATATATGGATGAATATTATTCGCGCGTTGAATATGCCAACGAACATTTTTCGCATTATCTTGCCGGATGGCGCACGGATATGGGGATGGTCTTCATCCTGCTCGGTTCGCCGAACAACGTCGAACGGCATCCGTTCGATATCGATTCGAAACCGTACGAGGTCTGGTCGTATTACGACTATAACCGCCAGGTGGTGTTTGTCGACGATACAGGCTTCGGCGACTTCAAGCTCATGACGCCTATTTATGACCTGCTCCAGCGCGCGAAGCAGTGAGGTGCGCGCTGTGCCGTCACATAACTCAACCATGTAGAATGTTTTGCTTTGCTTCACGACGCGTCATGCTTCTTGCCGTCTGCTCTGTGATCTGCAGTGCGTTCATGCGCGCGCAGACGCGACAGGAGATGATCTATCCGATTGTCTCGGCAGTCAACATCCGCGGCAACAACGCCGTGTCGGAGGAGGCGTTGCGGCATCTGATTGAAACCTCTCCCGGATCTCCGCTTCTGCAAAGCATCGCCGAGCGCGACGTACAGGCCATGCTCACGTATTATACGGGACTCGGCTTTGCGTTCACGGAAATCCGCATCGCCCTCACACTCAACGATGCGACCGATATTCCCACGTGCGTTGTCTTGTTTACGATCGATGAAGGTCCGCGCGTACTCGTGCGCGAAGTCTCGGTGCAGGGGAATGCGTTCACTTCGCCCGACGTCATCGCGCGTGAAGCGCGTCTTCGGCCTGACGAAGTTTTTTCGCAATCGAAGCTCGATCGCATGAAGCGGCGACTCGAGCGGCTTCAGCTGTTCACATCGGTCGGCGAACCGCAACTGTATCTGCTGAACGATTCGACGCTCGGACGGAACATCCGGAACGGAGGGATCCTCTGCACGGTCCAGGAAGGAAACATGACCGCATTCGACGGAGTGCTGGGCTACGTCCCGGGACGCACGGCCACAGAAAGCGGCTACCTCACGGGACTCGTTTCACTCACGATGAAGAATCTGTTCGGCACGGGACGCAAGGTCGCGGCCCGATGGCAGCGTGAGACTGCGGCCACACAGGAACTCGATCTGCGCTATATCGAGCCGTGGATCTTCGGCATGCCGATCGATGTCAGTCTTGGATATTTTCAACGGAAGCAGGACTCGACATATGTGAAGAGCATTCTCTCGGGTCGCGCTGATTATAATATTACGGACGAGCTGTCGCTCGGCGCGACGATCAGCAGCGAATCGATCTATCCCTCGACGAGCCTCGGCTATTTCACCGTGTTCGAAAGCTCCTCGCTCATGCTCGGCGGCGAGATCCGGTACGACACGCGCGATAACAGCCGCGTGCCCACCACAGGCGTGCGTTATGTGACGAGTTATCAGTCGGGCCGGAAGAATATCACGGGTCCCGTCGAGTATCTGCTGCCGACCGACACGAGAAATTATTATGTGCAGCGTGTGTCGGTCGATATCGATCTCTACACAATGCCATGGCGCCGGCATGTCTTTGCCCTCGGCGGGCACGGGCGGCAGGTCACATCGAGCGTGCTCGAGATCAGCGATATGTATCAGTTCGGCGGATCATCGACAGTGCGCGGGTACAGGGAAAACCAGTTCATCGGATCGCGCATCGGCTGGGCGTCGTTCGAGTATAGATTCCTCACCGGCCGTCTCTCGCACGTGTTTACATTCGTCGATGGGGGATACTTTTCGCGTCCCGATGAAACCAACGCGGGCATCGCGAAGCAGGAGCGTTTCCTCTACGGATACGGCGTGGGAGCGCGCCTGGAGACGGGACTCGGAATACTCAGCGTGAGTTATGCGCTTGGAAAAGGCGATGCGTTCAGCGCTGGCAAGATTCATTTCGGCATCATCAACGAATTTTAAACACTAGCATGAACGCAATCATCCGGCTCATTCGTCCTTCGAACTTCATCATCGCGTCGCTGTCGATCGCCGTTGCCTGCGTGCTTGCGGGAGGAACGACTTCACAATGGCTGCTCATTGCGGCCGCCGCATGTTCGGGTGCGCTCATCGGCGCGGCCGGAATGGTCATCAACGACATCTTCGACGTGGAGATTGACCGCATCAACAAGCCGGAGCGTCCGCTTCCGCGCGGCGAGGTGACGATCGCGCGCGCGAAGCTGCTCTATCTCATGTTGAATGGGGCAGGCGTGCTGCTGACGGCGCTGCTGCCTGCCGAAGCGCAGGCGATCGCCATCGGCGCCATCCTTCTGATTTATCTCTACAGCGCCGTCTTGAAGCGTACGGTGCTCGCTGGAAATCTTGCGGTCGGCGTCATGACGGGTCTCACATTCATTTACGGCGGCGCGGCGGTGGGCGGCATCGATCGCGCGCTGCTGCCGGCGCTCTTTGCGCTGCTCATGAATCTGGGACGCGAGATCATCAAGGATATGGAGGATGTCGAAGGCGACAGGCGCAA
>DATGXR010000392.1:0-8004 GCA_035298825.1 Bacteroidota bacterium | reverse complement strand
CGGCGCCGCCTCGCGCACAGGCGCCCCGCCGATTTCGCTGCAGGCGATCTGGACTGCCGACAACGGCAAGCTGCCCCCGTGGAAAGGCGATTTCCACAGCGATCTCAATACGCAGCTCAGTTACTGGCCCGCCTACAGCGGTAATCATCTTGAAGAAGGGGCGGTCTTCACGGACTGGCTCTGGGAGCATCGAAGCGAATTTTCGGCATACGCCCGCAGGGTCTTCGGCGCCGATGGATTGAACGTTCCCGGCGTGGCGACACTCGATGGACAACCCATGGGGGGATGGCATATGTATGCGATGTCTCCGACTGTGGCTAGTTGGCTTGCGCAGAATTTTTATCTGCAATGGCGCTACAGCATGGATCGGGACTTTTTACTGAAGCGCGCATATCCCTGGGTATCGGATGCGGCAAGGTTCATCGAACAGGTCACGAAAGTCGGCGCCGACGGCACTCGCGCGCTGCCCATGAGCTCGAGTCCTGAATTTAACGACGGGGGAATCGAGGCATGGTTTCTTGAGATGACAAATTACGACCGGGCGTTATGCCGCTATGTGTTCAGGACGGCCGCCGAACTGGCGGGCGAGGCAGGAAAGGCCGAAGAACAATCACATTGGCTCATGCGTGAGAAGGAAATCTCGCCATTCGATATCGATGCCGAAACCGGATTGACGATCGCAAAGAATGTTCCCTATGTGAAATCGCACAGACATTTTTCGCATCTCATGGCGATTCATCCGCTGGGACTCCTGAACTACGATGCTCCGGCAGACCGACGCGTGATTGAAACAAGTGTGGCGAATCTTGAAAAGAACGGATCGTCGGAGTGGAAGGGATATTCGTTTTCCTGGCTTGGCAATATCTATGCGCGTATGCATGAGGGGGAAAAAGCGGCCGACGCGCTTCGGACATTTGCGCGCTGCTATTGCTCCGAGAACAGCTTTCATCTGAATGAGGATCTCTGCAAGAGAAGGCCGGACCAATCGACGCATTTGCCGTTCACGCTCGAGGGAAATTTCGCCTTCGCGTCCGGCATACAGGAAATGCTGCTGCAGAGTCATGCAGGATATATCGACGTGTTTCCGGCACTGCCGCGCACATGGACCGATGTCGCGTTCACGCGCTTGCGCGCCGAAGGAGCGATCCTCGTCAGCGCAGTTCAGCGATCCGGAGAGACTGTCTCGGTTGCGCTCGAATCCGAGCGGGGCGGCGAAGCGCGTATCAAACTCCCGTTTACGAAGTATACAATAACGGACATAAAAAAGGCGAAGGCCGGCACGGCCGCGGACGGGTTCCTGACGATCGTGTTCGAACCCGGCGGCACAGCGGAACTCAGCCGCGCGGCACAATAATCGTCGACCGCGCAGAGTTCCAGCGGGCGCCCGAATCAATGTTGATTGCGTGCACCTCAACCGCGCGGCACAGTAAGCGGCTCGTGTGTGATACTCGGTCGGGGTGCAGAGTCATTGTCAGACGGACGGAATATTTGAAAAATACATTCATGAAAACAGTCATCCTCACACTTATTGCGGCTGTCGTGTTCGGCGTCGGCGCCGAATGCGCGCAGAACAAGGCGCGTCACACATTTGCATTCGATTCGACGTCGTTCGTGCTCGACGGGAAGCCGTTTCAGATCATCAGCGGCGAGCTGCATCCGAACCGCATTCCGGCCGAGTACTGGCGGCACCGCATCCGGATGGCCAAGGCAATGGGATGCAATACGATCGCCGCGTACATCTTCTGGAATTTTCATGAAGTGAGCAAGGGCCGTTACGACTTCACGACGGGAAACAGGAATCTTGCCCGCTTCCTGAAAATGGTTCAGGACGAAGGGATGTGGGTGATCCTGCGTCCCGGGCCGTACGTGTGCGCCGAATGGGATTTCGGGGGCATTCCGACATATCTCCTGAAGGAGCCGGATATCAAAGTCCGCTGTATGGATCCGCGTTACATGAAAGCGGCGCTCGCGTATCTCGAGGCGTTGTCTGCCGTGGTGAAGCCGCTGCAGATCACGCAGAACGGTCCCGTGCTTATGATGCAGATCGAAAATGAATACGGCAGCTACGGAAACGATCGTCTGTATATGAAGACGCTCAAAGATGCCTGGCGCAGATTCGGGATCACGATTCCGTTCTTCACGGGCGACGGTCCGACCACGTTCATGCTCGAAGCCGGCAGTTTGGAGGGATGCGCAAGCGGTCTCGATTCGGGATCCGACGAGGGAAATTTCGACCTTGCCCGCAAGATGAATCCCGGTGTGCCGGTCTTCAGCAGCGAAACGTATCCCGGTTGGCTCACGCACTGGGGTGAACAGTGGGCCCGGCCCGACACGACTGGACTGCTGAAGGAAGTGAAGTTTTTGATGGACACGAAGAAGTCGTTCAATTTTTATGTGATACACGGCGGCACGAATTTCGGCTTCACCGCCGGCGCAAATTCGGGCGGGAAGGGATACGAACCGGATCTGACGTCATATGATTATGATGCGCCGATTACGGAGCAGGGACGAGCGACACCGAAATATGCGGCGCTGCGCGCGCTGATCGGATCCTATCGTCCGGTCGGAGATCCGTTGCCCCCGGTGCCCGATCCGATTCCGGTTATGGACATCGCCGATGTATCGCTCGAGGCGTATGCATCGATATGGAAGAATCTGCCGCGGCCGATCGCCGAAGTTCAGCCCAAGCCGTTCGAGGCGTACGATCAGAATCAGGGATTCATCCTCTATAAGACGAAGCTGATCGGACATAAAAGCGGAACGCTGAAAGTGACAGAGCTGCACGATTATGCAACGGTGTTCCTGAATGGAACGTATATCGGCACGCTCGACCGGCGCGAGGGAAGAATGACGATCGAGCTTCCCAAATCGAACGAGCCATTTCCGGTGCTCGAGATTCTCGTTGAAGGCATGGGGCATATCAACTTTGCGCAGGAGCTGATCGATCGCAAGGGTATCACCGAGCGTGTCTCGTTGAATGGAATGACGCTCATGAATTGGGAAATCTACAAGCTGCCGATGGATGCACAATTCATCGCGTCACTGAAGCCGTCGGCAGTCGATACGGCGAAACCCGGAATTTTCTTCAGGGGAACATTTACGCTTGCCGGCGCCGCCGATACGTTCATCGATATGAGTGCGTATCGAAAAGGAGTGGTGTGGGTGAACGGTCATAATCTGGGACGCTACTGGGAGATCGGTCCGCAGAAGAGACTGTACTGTCCCTCTGAATTTTTGAAGAAAGGCGTGAACACAATACTTGTGTTCGACCAGCATCAGACATTGGCCCGACCGATATCGGGTAAAAAAAATCTTGACTAATGTGCGCACCCGGGCTGTGGGGGTAAAACGGAAGCGCATACTTGGGCTGTGGATTGAAAGAGAAAAAGGGAGAACGAATGAAGTACGGATATTTTGACGACGCGAACAACGAATATGTCGTGGAGCGGGTGGACGTCCCGGTCTCGTGGACGAATTACCTCGGCGTGAGGGATCTGTGCACCGTTATTTCGCATAATGCCGGGGGGTATTCATTTCACAAGACTGCGGAACATCACCGCATCACGCGATTCAGGGCAAACGGCGTTCCGCTGGACCGTCCCGGCCACTACGTGTATGTGCGCGACGACGAAACGGGAGAGTATTGGTCCATTTCCTGGCAGCCTGTGGGCAAGGATCTCACGAAGGCGAAGTATCAATGCAGGCACGGACTCTCGTACTCGAAATTTTCGTGCGACTACAACGGCATACACGCCGAGCAGACGCTCTTCATTCCGGTGGATGAGGATGTCGAACTCTGGGACGTGAAGATCACGAACACCTCGGGTCGCGCGCGCAAACTGTCGGTCTTCTCGTACTGCGAATTCTCCTATCATCATGTCGAGATCGACAATCAAAATCTGCAGATGTCGCTCTACGCAAGCGGATCGAGCTATGAGGACGGCGTCATTGAATACGATTTCTTCTACGAGCCGTGGATGTATCATTATTTCACGATGGATGTGGAGCCTGACGGATACGATTGCGTGCGCGATCGCTTCCTGGGCGCATATCGGACTGAATCGAATCCGATCGCTGTCGAGCGCGGCGCCTGCTATGGCAGCATGGAGCTCGGAGGCAATCATTGCGGATCGCTCCATAAAAAGCTCACCATTACTGCCGGTTCAAGCGAGCGTCTTGTGTTCATGCTCGGTGTCGGCGCGCATGCGGCGGCGCTTACGATCAAGGAAAAATATGCGGATCATACGGAGGTCGATCGGGCATTTGCACAGTTGCGCGAGTATTGGAAGAAGAAGCAGGAAGTCTTCCGCTGCACGACGCCGAATGAAGGCTTGAACACGATGATCAATACCTGGACGCTCTTTCAGGCAGAGACGTGCGTCGTGTGGTCGCGTTTCGCTTCCTTCATTGAAGTCGGAGGACGAACCGGTCTCGGGTATCGCGATACGTCACAGGATGTGATGGCCGTCGTGCATACGAATCCCGCCAAATGCAAGGAACGCATGGTGGAGCTTCTTCATGGCCAGGTCAGCGCCGGATACGGACTGCATTTATTCGATCCCGAGGTCTTCAAGCAGCGCGAGGATAAACTTCCGGGAGTGAAACTGCCGACTGTCATTCCCACGGCCAACAAGGCGGACATCATACACGGCATGGAAGACGTGTGTTCAGACGACGCGCTCTGGATCGTGGTGTCGATCTGCGACTATGTGAAGGAGACAGGCGATGAGGCGTTCCTCGAACAGGTGATTCCGTTTGCAGATCATGGAGAAGGCACCGTCTACGAACATATGAAGCGTTCGCTCGACTTCTCTGCTGCGCAGGTCGGACACACCGGCATCTGCAAGGGACTGAGGGCCGACTGGAACGACTGTCTGAATCTGGGCGGCGGAGAAAGCGCGATGGTGGCGTTCATGCATTACTGGGCCATCGCGGCATTTCTCGAACTTGCGCGCCACTGCAATCGTCAGTCGGATGTTGAAAAATATTCGCGTATGGGTGAGCGCGTGCGCGAAGCATGCGAGCGTGAGCTGTGGGACGGTGACTGGTACATCCGCGGCATCACGAAGAAGGGGATCAAGATCGGTTCGCACACGAACGAGTCGGGGAAGATCTTTCTCGAGAGCAACAGCTGGGCCGTCCTTTCGGAAGCTGCATCCAAAGAGCGCGGCCTGAAGGCGATGGATTCGGTGCATAAATACCTCTCATCGAAATACGGAATCCATCTTGTCTGGCCGACATTCTCCGAGCCCAATGACGATATCGGATATCTCACGCGCGTCTACAAAGGCATCAAGGAAAACGGCGCGATCTTCAGTCACCCGAATCCCTGGGCGATGATCGCCGAATGCAAACTGGGACGCGGCGATCTTGCGATGAAGCTTTATAACGACATCCTCCCGTACAACCAGAACGACGAGATCGAGATTCGGGAATCGGAGCCGTATTCGTACTGTCAGTTCATCATGGGGCGCGACCATACGGCCTTCGGCAGGGCGCGGCACCCGTGGCTCACCGGAAGCGGAGGATGGGCGTATGTTGCAGCCACGAAGTGGATCATGGGCATTCGCCCGGAATTTGATTCCATGGTGATCGATCCGTGCATCCCGGCGAACTGGGACGGATTTTCGGTTGAACGGATCTGGCGCGGCGCGACGTATCGCATCACTGTGAAGAATCCGGATCATGTCCAAAAAGGAGTGAAGTCCATCACATGCAACGGCGTGACAATTGAAGGGGGACGAGTGCCGATTCAACCCTGCAATTCGATCAATGATATTGTGGTGACGATGGGATAATACGACAACGTTGCAGATTACGACGTCCCGTGCGCGGTATCTCGCGCACGGGATTTTTTTATGCCGACTCCGAGCGAAAGACCGCGTTTCACCCACCTTTTATTCGCTGGGGTAAATTCCCCGTCGCGTGCGGCGAGGGAGTGTATTGCACGCATCGGCTTCAGGCATGGAGCGATGTGTTCCGATTTCTGAAATTATCTCTCACCCTATCGTGTTTCAATGGATAGATCGTTTTCGATTCTGCTCTTCTACATTTCAAATTCTGGTTTCTATTGGAGGATTGCATGAAGACAACTTTCGATCGCCCCAAACCACAAGAAGCGTCAATCACACTTCGTTTTCGTTTGCTTCACATTCGCACGGTTTCAATCGTCATATCCGCATTGCTTCTTTCCGGGTGTTATTTTCTTCGCGGGTCAGGAGGAGGCGGACAGGAGGCAGGTTCGTGGCAGGCGCCTCGTCACATCGATCCGCACGATGTCGCACTCGTGCGCGGGTATGCGATCGAACCTTTCGCACAGGGCCTCACATTTCCCACAGGCATCACATTCGATGATGAAGGCAGAGCCTATGTGGTTGAATCGGGATATTCGTACGGGGAAGTGTTTGAGACGCCGAAGCTTCTTCGCGTCGAAGCCGATGGAAGCACGAAGACGATTGCGGAAGGCATATCGAAGAACGGTCCGTGGACGTCCGTAAATTTTTATCGCGGCAATTTTTATGTGGCCGAAGGCGGTGAACGCGACGGAGGCAAGATCCTGAAGATCTCGCCTCAGGGCCGCATCACGGAACTCGTCACTGGACTTCCAAGCATGGGAGATCATCATACGAACAGCGCGGTGATCGGTCCCGATGGATACATTTATTTCGGTCAGGGCACGGCGACGAATTCGGGAGTTGTGGGCGTGGATAATGCGAAGTTCGGATGGCTCCGAAGAAGACCGGGCTTCCATGACATTCCGTGCAGGGACATCACGCTCAACGGAGTGAATTTTGAAACGGAGGACGCGCTTGCCTCTTCCGGCTCGGGCGAAAAGCGAACCACCGGCGCATATTCGGCGTACGGGACGCCCACGCAGAAAGGACAAATCATCCACGGAAAAATTCCCTGCACCGGTTCGGTCATGCGGTTTCCTCTCGCAGGCGGTCCGCTTGAACTGGTCGCCTGGGGATTCAGAAATCCATTCGGACTCGCCTTCGCATCCGACGGACAATTATTTGTCACGGAGAATGCGTACGACGATCGTGGAAGCCGTCCCATCTGGGGGGCGGGTGATGTGTTGTGGAAGGTAAAAAAAGGCGCGTGGTATGGGTGGCCCGATTATTCGGCAGGAGAGTCTGTGGCGAATTCCGAATTTGCCGCGCCCGGCAAAGATGAACCGACGGCACTCATCGCCAGTGCTCCCGATTCGCTTCCCACTCCGGTGGCGATCTTCGGCGTGCATTCGTCATCAAACGGATTCGACTTTTCAAAAAGCGATGAGTTCGGATATCGGGGCGAAGCGTTCGTTGCGCAATTCGGCGATCAGGCGCCGGCTGTCGGCAAGGTGCTGCATCCCGTGGGATTCAAGGTCGTGCGTGTAAATGTCAACACAGGCGTGATCGAAGACTTTGCCGTGAACGCAGGAAGTGATAACGGACCGGCATCGGCTCTCGGATCAGGCGGATTGGAACGTCCCGTTGCCGCACGATTCGACAGGAAAGGAGGAGCGCTCTACATCGTCGACTTCGGAGTGCTGCTGATGAGCAAGGAAGGCGCATCCCCGAAGCAGCACACAGGCGTCGTCTGGAAGATCACGAAAGGAGGGCGCAAGGAATGAAAGATGCATTGATGATTGTGGCGGGTTGCATCCTTCTCTCCTGTCTGGCGCTTGAAGGATGCACGGGGGCGCGGAAGAGCGAGCCTTTCGGCGGACCGTTGTCTGTTACAGACGAACATGTCGAAAATGGCCGCGACGTGTTCATGAAGGACTGCAACAAATGCCATCCACTGGGCGAATCGGGCCTTGGACCGGCATTGAACAACAAATGGTACCTTCCGTCGTTTATGATCAGATTTCAGGTTCGTCACGGACTGGGGGCGATGCCTTCATTTCCCCGGAACAGAATCCCGAATCAGGAACTGGATGATCTGATCGACTATCTGAAAGCGATGCGGAAACGGAAGCAAGAGGGACAATTTTAAGAGAAACCGCTCGATTTTCTC
>DATGXR010000391.1:0-1705 GCA_035298825.1 Bacteroidota bacterium | reverse complement strand
GCCTTGGGATCGCTTCCCGATGATGTGAGGTTTACCGAATGATATTTCCAATCGCCATCGATCCCACGAATTTCACCTGAGGCGAGAATCGTTCCGGTTGAGCCGACCAGCTTGATCTGCAGCCCTTCAGCGCCTTTTGCCGAAAGGCGCGCGGCAAACGTACACGAGTAAGTAGCGCCCCGCACGATGTTCATTCCCCAATATCCTTCGTTGATCAGTTTGAATGCCCCATGCGCGTTGATGCACAGCGACTTTCGATTGAAGGCATTCAGCGGCGGCACAGGTGGCCGCGATTGAACATCGGCCGTCGTGATCGATGCCGTACCGGACGGATTCATGCTCGAAAATTTCCAATTCTGTAATGTGTCGGCATCCTCAAACGAGCGATTGCGAACAAGTTCGGGATAGAGTCCGCCATCGGCCGAAAGATTGATATCCTCGAAGAATATTCCAAAGAGTGTCGGAGACACCGCATGTTGGGGCGTTGCGACATCGATAGTGATCCGCACATCGCCCGATTGCGACGCCTGTGCCATGCTGCGAGGTGTGAACGACAAACACAGAACAACAATGCATGCAATCGCCGATCGTTTCCGTTTCATGTGACTCAACCTTTTTTTTATTTGCGCGTCATCGACACAGACGCCGGGCCGGTTCTAAACCAATCAACATCGACATAACCCCCTGGCTGTTGTGTTGCATAAGTAAAGAGACAAAATTTATTTCCCGTAAAGATGCGCAGACTGAATCTCATCGAGAGTTCGTTTCCGAGCTGAGTGAATTTCACATTGTCGAAGCTGTATTCGAATGTCGCCTTCTTCGTTGTATTCGAGGCGATTGTCCGGAAGTAGACACTGTGTCCCTTCATCGGCACAGAGGCGATCGTGACACTGTCGTTGACCATGATCAACTCGCTTCGGGTCTTGCCGCGCTTCACGGCAATGTATGCATACGGATCCTGAAATACGCCGAGGCCGGCGATATCGCCTTCTTTCATCAGACGTGTTTCAAATTTCGCAACGGCCTCTGTGGGAATAGCCGGATCATAATATCGAAACGGACGTTGTGTGAGCGTGTTGGGAGCCTGGCGAAGCGAAGGCACAACTTTGCCTGCAGTCAGTCGCAGGAATCCCGGTCTCTTTGTGAGCGACCAACAGGAAGGATCGGGATTGTGATTCCATCCCCATTGCATGCCGAGTGTGGAGGTTGAAAATTCATCGGAGGTGGGCAGCTCGGTAACAGGATAGACGGCTCCCACATTCGGCTTTCGATATGTGACGACAGCTTTATGATCGACTCCGACAATCGGCCAATCATCGACCCATGTCACTGGCTGCAGAGACGGGAAGCGTCCGAACGGACCGATATCGACAAAGAGCATGGTCCACCATTCGCCCTTTTGTGTTTCAATGAGCGCGCCCTGATGAATGCCGAAATTCACTCCACGTGTCGTATCCCTGATCACGACTTTTTCTTCATAGGGACCATAGATATTCTTCGAGCGCAGGGCGGCCTGGAAGCCATCGGCGCCTCCATAGGTGCAGTAGAGATAATAATATCCGTTTCGCTTGTAGACATGCGTGCCTTCAATGCCCGGACGGATATCTCCTGTAAAGACAAGCGAATCTTTGCTCACGGGTGCGAAATTCGTATCCAACTCGGTGATTGAAATTTTTTGATAGCCATGGGCGACATAGATTCTTCC
>DATGXR010000390.1:0-3597 GCA_035298825.1 Bacteroidota bacterium | reverse complement strand
GGCGGGATCGCCGACAGCACCTGCCGGCCGAGGCATTCGATGAACGGCCGACTCACCAACAACGGGGCAGTCATCTCAAAATATTCGATGCCGAGTTTCCTGGCCTGATGCTTTGCCTCGATGTTGATTTCCGATAGCGTTTCGATGTGATCGGTGACGAATGCAAGCGGATTGACGATCACGTGCGACACGTTTTCGGAAGCGAGCCGTTCCACGGTCTCGACGAGCGATGGTCTGAGCCATTGCTGTGGTCCGACCTTGCTCTGGAAGCAGAGGCTGTGCGGAAGATTGAACTGTCCCTGTTCGACGACGAGTTCGTATGTGCGTCGGATGTGCTGCGAATACGGATCTCCGTCGCGCACGAGTTTCATCGGTGTGCCGTGCGCGCTGAAGAGCAAATGGAGTTTCGGGCGATCGGCAGCGGGAACCCGCTCGATGGCCTCGCGGATGCGTTCAACAAGCGCGCGGATATACAGCGGATCGTCATAGTATGCTTCGATGAGCTGCGAGCGGATCTTCGTCTGCGCGTGTGTGCGCTGCATGAGCTCATTCCACTCTCGCATGCTCGAACCTGTTGTGGCCTTCGAATAGTGCGGATACAGCGGAAGCAGTATGACTTCTTCGATGCCGTCGTCGAGAAGTTTTTGTATCACCGCATCGGCACGCGGATGCCAGTAGCGCATCGCAACATGCACCGGAAGCGGACATCCCGCCTCGGCAAGATACTTCGCGAGCGCATCGGCCTGCATCTGCGTCTGCTCTCGAATCGGCGATCGTCCGCCGATGCCTGCATAGAGTTTCTGCGCGATGGGCGCGCGCTTGCTCGCGATGAGCCGAGCCAACGGTTTCCGAAAGAGGAACGCGAGCGGCAGATCGATGATGTCCGGATCGCAAAACAAATTGTACAAAAACGGTTCGACCGCTTCGAGCGAATCGGGTCCGCCCAACTGAAAGACAACCACTGCCCGTTTTGTCTGCGCCATGGGTACGCCAATTAGACGGTTTTGGAAAAGATCGGCTTCTCTGCCATCAGCTTGTCGATATACGCATCGAAACACATGGCGATATTGCGTATGATGATGCGTCCCATGCCATGCACATGGATCGCATCCCTCGTGTGCGTCACGAGTCCGTCTTCGATGAACTGTCCGAGCTTCGGAAGCGACGAGGCGAAATACTCGTCGAAGACGATCGAATGTGCGCGCTCGATCTCCGCCTTGTTCAGCTCCATGTCGCACATGAGTTTCATGATCACGTCCTTGCGGATGTGATCGTCGGCGGTCATTCTGTACCCAAGATGCGTGGGAATCATTCCCGCATCGAGCGCCTTAAAATAATCGCGCACTGTTTTCTGATTCTGCTGATACGTGTCGCGGAACTGCCCGATGGCCGACATGCCGAATCCGTACAGGTCGCATCCGGACTTTGTCGAATAGCCCTGAAAATTCCTGTAGAGCGTCCGGTTCTTCTGCGCCATCGCAAGCTCATCGGTCTGTTTGGCGAAGTGATCCATGCCGACATTCCAATATCCGGCCGCCACGAGTTTCTCGATCGTCATCTTGAAGATCTCGAGTTTCTGCTCGAGGCTCGGCAGCGTCTCGGGCAGGATCAGTTTCTGATGCGGCTTGAGCCAGGGCACGTGCGCGTAATTGAAGACGGCCAGCCGGTCGGGCGCAATGTCGATCACCTTGTCAACCGTTTCGGCAAATGTATCGATCGTCTGATACGGCAGCCCGTAGATCAGATCGAGATTGACCGAATGAAATCCGAGATCCCTGCTCCAGTTGATCGCGTCGCGCGTGATCGACTCGGGCTGCACACGATTGACCGCCTCCTGAACTTTCAAATTGAAATCCTGCACGCCCATGCTGACGCGGTTGAATCCGGATTCCTTCAACGCCTTCATGTGATCGATGGTGAGTCCGCGCGGATCGATCTCCACTCCCGCTTCGATATCCTCATCGAATCGGAACCGGTTGCGGATGAAGAGACCGACATCGCGAATCTCATCCGGATCGAGATACGAGGGCGTACCGCCGCCCCAATGCAGCTGCGAGACCGTTCGATGGCGGCCGATGCGCGGCGCGATCATTTCGATCTCCTTCTTTAAATACTCGTTGTATTCGCGGATCTGCTCGCGATGATTCGTCACAAGCATCGTGCATCCGCAGAAATAGCACAGCGTGTCGCAGTACGGAAAATGAAAGTACAGCGAGAGCGGCGATGTGTTCTCCGCATGGTTCGTTTCTTCGATCGCCTGGCTGTACTCGCGCGGTCCGAATTCAGGAGTAAAAACGGGGGCTGTGGGATAACTCGTGTATCTCGGTCCCGGACCGCTGTATTTTCGCAGCAGGCCGATGTCCACAGATTCAAATTGCTTCATTGCATCATCTTTCGTTATTGATGGTACTGCACACTGAATTTTTTCACGGCCTCGACGAACGCGCGGACGTTTTCAACAGGCGTTTCGGGCAATATTCCATGACCGAGATTGAAGACGTGTCCGCTTCCGGCGCCGAACTTTTCGAGAATCGATCGCACTCCCTGTTCGATCCGCGCAGGTGTCGAAAACAGGATCGTCGGATCGAGATTGCCCTGCAGCGCGACATTGGCGCCCACGCGCTGGCGCGACGTCCGAATGTCCGTCGTCCAGTCGAGTCCCACGCAGTCTGCGCCGGTCGCCGCGATCCGCTCAAGCGCATAGCCGCAGTCCTTGCAGAAGACGATCACAGGCACGCCTTTTTTCTTCACCTCTGAGACGACTTCCCGGATATAGCGCAGCGAAAATTCCTCGAACTCTTCCGGCGCAAGAATCCCGCCCCAGGTGTCGAAGATCTGCACCGTCTGTGCGCCGGCATCGATTTGGCACGAAAGATACCGCGCGACGCTCTGCGCAAGTTTCGACAGCAGCGCATGCGCATCGGACGGATTGGAATAGACGAGCTCCTTGATGTAGCGGAACGATTTCGACCCGCGTCCTTCAACCATATAGCTTGCAAGCGTCCAGGGCGAGCCCGAAAATCCAATGAGTGGCACGCGGTTCTCGAGCCGTGTCCGGGTCAGCCGGAGCGCGTCCATCACATACTTGAGCGACGAAGCAGGATCGATTTCCGAAAGCTTGTCGATCTCCGCGCGCGAACGCACCGGCGAGGGAAACCGCGGTCCTCCTTTTCCTTCTTCGACGATCAGCTCCATGCCCATCGCCTCGGGAACCACCAGGATATCGGAAAAGATGATGGCCGCATCAACATTCACAAGATCCACCGGCTGAATCGTCACTTCGCTTGCAAGCTCGGGCGTTTTGCACAGCGTGAGGAAATCGGTCTTCGCGCGCACCGCCCTGTATTCGGGAAGATAGCGGCCTGCCTGCCGCATGAACCACACAGGAGTTCGCTCTACGGATTCGCGTCTGAGTGCGCGCAATAAAAGATCATTCGCCGGTTTTTGATTGTCCAAATAGTACCTCGCCTTCATTCGTATTTGAAAAAAAATTTGTGTGTGGTCTGCACTCCCCATCCCGCTGCGTTACTCCCGGGGCGGCAAAGGATCGTGCAATGCGTCCGCAAAATATCGCTCGATCGCCGCAACGAGCTCCTC
>DATGXR010000389.1:0-8685 GCA_035298825.1 Bacteroidota bacterium | reverse complement strand
CGCATATGCTCACGGTGATCGACACGGTCACGATTCCCGCCGCACAGGTCCGCAAGAACCTGACATTCATTCTGAACGATCAATTGAACGTCCGGCCGACGACGCCCGGTATCACGATCACAATCGACGCAAAACACGTCCGCGACGGTGATGTCGGCATGGACCGGGATGAGAGCGCCGGCACTCCGATCCTGACTCAGAATCGGTACGCACTGAAATTCAAGCATAAACCAACAGGCGACGTGACATTCGCCCTCTCGTACAGCGGCGTGATCAATTACGAAGTCAAACAGCAGGGCCAGGAATATGCGCGCGGATTCAATGAGACACCCGGCATCATTGCCGAGAAAGGAATCTATCTCGCGGGGTCAACGTACTGGGTGCCGCGTTTCGATTCGGCATTGATCAGCTTCGATCTCACTGCGTCGATGCCGATGCCGTGGACTGTCGTGAGTCAGGGCACGCGCTCGGCCAGCACTATCACTGCCGGCCGCCGGATCGTTCGATGGAATTCTCCGGAACCGATGGAGGAAGTATTTTTGATTGGCGCCAGGTTCACCGAATATCAACGCTCGGCCGGCGCCGTTGATGTGATGGCATTTTTGCGTACGCCGGATGAAGCGCTTGCAAATAAATATCTCGAGACTACTGCCCAGTACCTTGAGATGTATCGGAAACTCGTGGGTCCGTATCCATTCACCAAGTTTGCGCTTGTCGAGAATTTTTGGGAGACCGGGTACGGCATGCCGTCATTTACGCTTCTCGGCGAACAGATCATACGCTTTCCATTTATCTTGCATTCCTCCTATCCCCATGAACTGCTGCACAACTATTGGGGCAACTCGGCGTACGTCGATTTCGCATCGGGGAATTGGTGCGAAGGGTTGACTGCGTATATGGCCGACCACCTTGTGGCAGAACAGCGCGGTCAAGCAGATGAGTACCGCAGAACGACGCTTCAGAAATTCACCGATTATGTGACGAGCGCGAACGATTTTCCTCTGAAGAAATTTCACTCGCGCACCAGCGCTTCCACCGAGGCGATCGGATATGGAAAGAGCATGATGCTTTGGAATATGCTGCGCGAGATGGTCGGCGATGAATTGTTCGTGCGCGGATTCCAAAAATTCTATCGCGACAATAAATATAAGACTGCGTCGTATGCCGATATTCGCTCCGCATTCGAAGCGATCACAAAAAAAGATCTTGGCGGCTTTTTTGACCAATGGATCAATCGCACAGGCGCTCCCGAATTAAGCATCGGACAGGTTTCGGCGACAGGCGATTCCACCGGGCATCGTGTGAAATTCACGCTCAGACAAGTTCAACCCGGCGACGTGTTCACGCTCGATGTGCCGATCGCCGTTACGTACGCCGGAAAGGTCGAAGTGAAAAAAGTGTCGATGACATCGAAGGAGCAATCGTACGAGCTCGAGTGTGTTGCCGAGCCGCTCATGGTGCAGGTTGATCCGCAGTTCCAGCTGTTTCGAAAACTTGATGTGAACGAGATCCCGCCATCCTTATCCAGAATCCTCGGCGCGACGGATCAGTTGGTCGTGCTCCCATCGAAGGCTCCGGCTGAACGCGCCGGATATTATCGGGACCTTGCGTTGATCTGGGCCGGCGACAGTTCGAAGCATGTACGGACAATCGTCGATTCCGACATCACCGAATTGCCGGCCGATAAAAACATCTGGGTGCTGGGCAGTGAAAATCTCTTCGCTCCGGTTGTACAGCAGGCAGTAAAGATGTATGATGGCGAGTTGACGAACGAATCGGCGCGCCTCGGCAAATCGACATATTCGCTCAACGCAAACAGCGTCGTGATTGCGGTGCGTCATCCGCGTAATCCGGCTGCCGCTGTCGTTTTTGTCAGCGTCGATACGAAAGACGCCATTGCAGGCCTATCGCGGAAGCTGCCTCACTACGGCAAGTATGGGTATCTTGTCTTCGAAGGCAGCGAGCCGACGAACACGGGCAAAGGCGAATGGAGCTCGGCCAATTCTCCGCTCACCGCAACCATCACACATTCGGCCGCGCAGCCTTCAGCGTCGCTCCCGAGACGTAAGGCTCTTGCCACGCTCGATCCCGTTTTTTCATCCGAACGAATGATGAAGACGATCGAATATCTTGCAAGCGAAAAACTCGCCGGACGCGGCGTGGGTACGCCGGGCATCGATTCGGCTGCCGCCTATATCATCGAGCGGTTCAAAAAATCGGGACTCCAGCCGGGAGCCGACGACAGCTCGTTCGTTCAACGCTGGGACGATGTGGTCGATCAGACGGGAAGATATGCGACGGTGAAAAATATCATCGGCATCATTCCTGGAACCAATCCGGCGTTGAGCGGCCAGTCCGTTGTCATCAGCGCGCATTACGATCATCTCGGTCTCGGATGGCCGGGTGCTTCCGCAGAAGGCATGGGAAAAATCCATTATGGCGCCGACGATAATGCAAGCGGCGTGGCGGTGATGCTCGAGCTTGCGGAGTTGCTCGGCCGATCGCTGAAACCTCAGCGCACGATTGTCTTTGCGGCATTCACGGGCGAAGAAAATCATTTAGCCGGATCGAATTATTACGTGAAACAGACGAAACGCTTTCCCGCATCCAAGTCCATCGGCATTGTGAATTTCGACGCTGTGGGCCGGCTCGGGTCGAACAAACTATTTGTTTTGAGCGGATCGAGCGCGCGCGAATGGAAGTTCATCTTCATGGGCGCAAGTTACGTGACCGGCGTCGAGACCGATGTCGTGACGCAGGATCTCGATGCGAGCGATCAGCGATCGTTCATTGCAGCCGGAGTGCCAGGCGTGCAGCTCTTCGGCGGCGCGCATTCCGATTATCACAAGCCGACCGATGTTGCATCGAAGATCGACGCATCGGGTTTGGTCAAAGTGGCGTCGATCGGACGCGAAGCGATTTTATATCTTGCGGACCGGATCGAGCCATTGACGTTCCAGGGGCAGGCTTCGGCGGAACAAAAATCACCAACCGCTTCCGGAGAACGAAAGGTTTCAACAGGCAGCATGCCCGATTTCGCATTCTCGGGCGTGGGTGTGCGTCTGGCCGATGTGAGCGTCGGATCTCCTGCCGCACTCGGTGGTCTGCAGAAGGGCGATGTGATTATCCGAATCGGACAGACGAAGGTGACCACGCTTAAAGAATATTCCGATGCACTGAAAACATATCAGCCCGGGATGAAAGCTGAAATCGGCTATGTGCGTGAGGGTGTCGAAAAACAAACTGAGGTCCAATTTACAGCGAAATAGGGCAGAGCGGCCCGATGCGATCAACCGTGCAACGATCTCGATGCGGCGCTCCTGCGTGTGGTGAAGCTCATGCAGCAGTATTGTTGTGCCGTCGTACGGCGACACAGTGTGTGGCATTTGGGCTGGAGCAAAAAAAATCATATATTGCACCAATTTATTTCCCTTTCCGGAGAGATGGATCTCCGTATTGTTTCACAATTCAGAAAAGAATGCCTGTTTATGATCATCAAATCAATCTTGTCGCGCCGACACAGCAACATGCTGCATCTCACCATTTTTTTCTTCTGCATGATGCTCGCGGCACTTGCAATTGTGCCGACTTCGTCCGTACAGGCGAAAAATAATCGTTCACACTTCGGCGTCATCAACGAGAAGCGAATCGATCGCTTGATCGCATCGATGACTGTTGAGGAAAAGTGCGCGATGCTGCATATGAATAGCATGTTCTCTTCCACCGGCGTCGAGCGGCTCGGTATCCCCGAATTGCGGTGCACCGACGGACCGTTTGGCGTGCGCGAGGAGCTCGAACGTAATTCCTGGAATCCTCTTCACCTCACGACAGATTCCGCCACGTTTTTTCCGACCGGTTCGGCGCTCGCGGCCACATGGAATCCGGCCAGAGCGTATCAATATGGTGTTGCGTTGGGCGAGGAGACACGCGCACGAGGCAAACAGGTGATCCTGGGCCCGGCTGTCAACATCACGCGCACACCAATCAACGGACGAACGTTCGAATATATGAGCGAGGATCCGTACCTGAATTCCCGGCTCGTCGTAGGATACATCACAGGCGTCCAGAGCACAGGCACCGCATCGTGCGTGAAGCATTTTGCGGTGAATAATCAGGAATCCAATCGCGAAGCGATCGATGTTCGAGTTGACGAACGCGCACTGCGCGAGATCTATCTGCCCGCATTCAAGGCGGCAGTCAGGGAAGCCGACGTGCGATGCATCATGTCCGCATACAATAAAATGAGGGGACGCTACTGCGGTGAGAACGGGTATCTGCTCGATACGATCGCGAAAGGCGAATGGGGATTCAAGGGTCTGGTGATGTCAGACTGGGCAGGAACGCATTCAACCGTCCCCGCCGTCCTGAACGGACTGGATGTTGAAATGGGAACGGACAAATATTTTACGCGTCCTCTTCTTGACTCTGTCAAGGCGGGCGTGGTGCCGATGAGCGTGATCGATGAAAAGGTGCGCCGGATACTTCGTGTCATGCTCTCTGTGCCACGGATGAAATCAGTTCCTGCCGGAGGAACGATCGCGACTGCAGCGCATGCGAAAACCGCCTATCAGATCGCCTCTGAGTCGATTGTGCTGCTGAAGAATTCAGCCAAACTTCTTCCGTTGTCGGCAAAGACAATAAAGACGATCGCCGTCATCGGCGATAATGCGACGCGACTGAATCAGTCGGGCGGATTCGGGGCAGGCGTGAAGGCTCGCTTGGAAGTGACGCCGCTTGCCGGATTGAAAAACAGAGCGGGGAAATCGATCTCAATCGTATTCGCGCAGGGATACGAATCGAAATTCGGAGTGCGCGGAAAGAAAATGCATTCTGTGGATACGCTGAACCGACAATTGGTGGACGAAGCCGTGGCTGCCGCCCAAAAGGCGGATGTGGCGATCATCATTGCCGGCAACAATCGGCAAGTCGAAACCGAGGCGACCGATCGCACCACGCTGACGCTTCCCTTCGGACAGGACGAACTGATCGAGGCGGTCACGGCGGCGAATCCGCACACTGTCGTCGTTGTCGCGGCCGGCGCTCCGGTCGATCTGCGGACGATTACACGCTCGGCCTCTGCAGTGCTCTATTCATGGTTCAACGGATCGGAAGGCGGCAATGCGCTGGCTGATGTCCTCTTTGGTACGGTGAATCCGTCGGGAAAGCTGCCGTTCACATTTCCCGCAACGCTCGACGATTCGCCCGCCCATATGTTGAAAACATTTCCCGGCGACAGCGTGACATCATACGCTGAAGGAATTCTGGTCGGGTATCGATGGTTCGATACGAAGCAGATCGCGCCGGTATACTGCTTCGGACACGGGTTATCGTACACTGATTTCAAGTATTCGAATTTGAAAACGAACAAGCAGACATATGCGGCTGGTGAAAAAATCCGCGTCTCGTTGAAATTGAAAAATACGGGCGCGATGACCGGATCGGAAGTCGTGCAGATCTATGTGAGCGACATGGATCCGAAAATTTTCAAGGCCGCACAAGAGCTCAAGGCATTTAAGAAAATTTCTGTTCCCCGCGGCACGACCGCGAACGTTGATCTTGACATCAACGCCTCAGATCTTGCCTATTATGACACTGCGCAGATGAAATGGGTAGTGTCGCCGGGAAAATACAGGATTCAGGCGGGCTCATCCTCACGCGACATACGAGATTCGGTTGTCATTACACTCAACTGAAATTTCCGAATGAAACGATGAAGCCACAAAACAATCTTGTGCGAATGATCGAGCTTGCGGATGAAAGCTTTCACATGCAGGACGATCCCGAACAGATACAGGTCAATGCCCATGTTCTCGAGCGGCTGAAGAAGATCCATCCCGCAACTCTCGCCGAAAAAAGCACGCGCAATGGTCCCGTTGCATGGACGATGGTCATCCCGACATCGCAGCGTCTCATGCAGCTCTTCATCGGGCACAAGATCACCGAGCGCGAAATGTTCCGGCGCACGCGTGTGGGACAAATCTACGATGCCGCGTATTTGAGTTCCGCACTTGTGCTTCCTGAATATCGCCGCAGGGGAATCGCACTGCGGCTCGTGGTCCGCTCCCTCAGGTCCATTCGGCGAGAACATCCGATACGCGCGCTGTTTTTCTGGCCGTTCAGCGGCGCGGGCGAAAAATTGGCCGAAGCGGTCGCCTCGCAACTTCGGCTGCCTCTGTATAAACGATCGAAATAAAACCGGCTAAAAGCGAAATTTTAGAAAAAGTAGTGTCGAGGATGATTTCAGGGACTGTTTTGCATATCTTGTATCATTCCGTACCAGTCTCTGGCGGAGCATCCACGCCGTGCTCCAATTCCAGTCGCTGACTCATTTTCAACTACCGGAGATTCATCATGTCTCGCTCGTTTTCCGCCTTCGTAGTCACAGTGTTCCTTCTCGGTTACTCTTCAATCTCATCTGCTCAATGGCAAAGTTCATTTTCGAAACGCTCGCCCGACCAACGTCCGACTTTGAAGGAAGTCTCGAAGGCATTCGATGAGTACTGGGCTCCGCTGAATGTCCAAAAGGGATACTATCTCGAAAATGGCGTGCAGAAGAAAGCACCGGGCTGGAAGCAATTCAAACGAGCCGAATATTTCTGGGAACAGCGTGTCAATCCTACCACCGGTGAATTTCCCACGACGAGCAGCGTCGTTGAATTCCAGAAATCGCGATTTCATCTGAATAAATCGGCGGGAGTCACATCGACTGCAAGCTGGACGAATGTCGGCACAAGCTCCTCGGCCGGCGGTTATGCCGGTATCGGCAGGATCAATTGTGTGGCCTTCCATCCAACCGAAGCGAATACGTACTGGGTTGGGAGTCCGTCCGGGGGCATCTGGAAAACGACCAACAACGGAGGGAACTGGACAATTCTCAATAACGATATGCCCATCCTTGGCGTCAGCGACATTGCCGTACCGAGCGATTATGTCACATCGAATACGCTCTATATTGCGACCGGCGACCGGGAAGGAGCAGGCAGTCTGAGGGCTCTGGGCGACGGCGGTGTTGCCGATAATCCCTCGATCGGCGTATACAAATCAGTGAACGGCGGCACAACCTGGACAGCGACGGGGCTGACGCTTCTCAGTTCCGCAAATAAATTAATCGGCAGACTGCTGATCGCTTCAAATAATACGACGCTGTTCGCCTCGACGAGCGATGGTATTTATAAATCGACCAACAGCGGGACAACCTGGACTCAGGTGCTGACGACATCGCATCCGACGGTCAATGGTGGACTCTATATGATCGATATGGAATTTAAACCGGGGGATGATAATACAATCTATGCGTCGGCGCAATCCTGGTCGACAGGTCCGCGTATTTATCGATCAACAGATGGCGGATCAACCTGGAATATCGTCTATCAAGCGAGCCAAGGATCAGATTATAGAATTGAGCTGGCAGTTACTCCGGCCGATCCGACAGTTGTCTATGGCATCGTGTGTTATTACAATGGTGGTTACGTGCTCAAGAGCGTTTTAAAATCGACAACAAGCGGCGCTAACTTTTCCATTGTCTGGAACGGAACCCTGGCAAATCACAATCTTCTTGCACTCGATGTTAATGGATCCGATTTAACATATGGCCAGGGCTGGTACGATTTGAGTCTTGCCGCATCACCGACCGATGCGGATGTAGTGTTTGTCGGGGGAATCAATACCTGGTACTCGACCAACGGGGGCACAAGCTGGACGATCAAAACAATGTGGGACGGGGCAGGCGCGCAGGAAGTACACGCGGATAAGCATTGCCTCGCTTTTCAAAACGGATCGACGCTGTTTGAATGCAACGACGGCGGCATCTATCGCGCCGCACTGACCAATTCAAATTGGTCCGACCCGGGATCGAATTTTGTCGACAAGACAAATGGGATGGTAATCAGCCAGCTCTACAGGCTCGGCGTTTCAAAAACCGATGTCACGAAGACGATCACAGGATTGCAGGACAATGGGAGCAAGCTGCTGAGCAGTCCGACGTGGAAGGATGTGACCGGCGGCGATGGCATGGAGTGCATCATCGATCATACAAATCCGCTCTATATGTATGCGACATATGTGCAGGGAAGGATTTACAGGAACTCGGACGGATTCAGTTCAAGCGCCACCACGACGATTTCGAACAACATTTCGCCCGTTCCGACCGGCGCATGGGTCACACCGTACATTATGGATCCGACGAACAGCCAAACACTCTATGCCGGATATGACAAAGTGTGGAAGACAATCGATCGCGGAAATTCATGGACAGCTCTTTCAGGTGCGCTGAGCGGAACAACCAAATTGCGATCGCTTGTGATTGCGCCATCGAATCCCGATGTGATGTACACCGCCGATCTCACTCACCTGTGGAAAACGACAAATGCCACCACAGGAACACCGCCTGCCACATGGACGGATATCACGGGAACGCTGCCGGTGGCTTCGGCAAGCATCACATATCTTGCGGTCAAAGCGGACGATCCGCAGACTGTGTGGGTCACATTCGGGGGATTCTTCGACGGGAACAAGGTGTTTGAATCGACAAATGGCGGCACGACCTGGACGTCCATTTCAGGAACGCTGCCGAATGTTCCTGTCCTGTGCATCGTTCAAAACACAAGACCTGCAACGACGCAGCTGTTCATCGGCACCGATGCCGGCGTGTACGCAAAAGACGGCACGAACGATTGGATCTTGTAT
>DATGXR010000388.1:0-9329 GCA_035298825.1 Bacteroidota bacterium | reverse complement strand
CATCGCAGTCGATGGAACGCTCGATACAAGCGGACCGTACGCAAAATTGACCAACCTGACGATCTCGAACAAGCTGCCGAGCGCAACGACATTCGACTTCCAGGCTGGTTTCAATATGACGTTCGAGCCGGTCCGCGTTCGCGTGACGGGACAGGTCATCAATCTGCTCGATAAGGAATATATCGTCAATGCAAACCGCTCCGGTGTGCTTCCGGGCGTGTCTCGCACATTCCGCCTGAATGTTGCAGTGGGGATCTGATCGAACAATTCTGACTGAATGTTGCAGTGGGGATCTGATCGAACAATTCTGAGTAGAGAGAAGTCACGAGACTTCAAAAAAAGCTAAACACAGCCGCAGACAAAACATCGTCTGCGGCATTTTTTTAAACGTACTCACTGCTGGCCAATTCTCCGCCGACTGAGGCAAGGAAGTGCATTGGGAGCCTCAGAATATCGCGCAGTTTGCTGAGTGGAGCGTCAATTCGTAAGCCATAAATAATTAATCGTAAATAAATCGAAAATAAATGAAAATAATCCTTGCGTGAAAACGAAAAATCCTTTACATTGACTTCCACACACAGTTCAATTTCGCGTTATTCCACACAGGATTATTCAGGCCGTGAAAACCCGTCTCGAACGCATTCTGGCACATCTGATCGGCAGAGAAAATGTTTCAGTGAGCGAACTGAGCCAACTGCTCGGCGTTTCCGAAGTGACGATCAGATCGGATTTGAACCGGCTTTCGGAACAAGGCAAGGTCGAACGGATGCACGGCGGCGCACGACTCGCCGTTGACCGCGTGCGACAGGAATTCACATTTCAAAAACGCAAAAGCCTCAACTCTTCCCAGAAGGACAAGATCGGCCGCGCCGCATCGGCGCTGATCCAATCGCACGACGCCGTTCTTTTTGATTCATCGACAACAGTCCTCGCCCTTGCGCACGCGCTGCGCGACCGCACGGATCTCACCAATGTCACTGTCGTTCCCACAGGCGTCTGGACTGCCATTGAGCTCATGGGAGTCGACACGATCAACGTACTGCTGCCCGGCGGCTATCTCAGGCATACAAGCGGATCGATCACCGGATTCCAGGCGGGCGACTTCATGAACGATCTGCTCATCAAGAAAGCCTTCCTCGGAGCATGGGGCATCTCGTCGTCGATCGGCGTGACCGATACGCATCTTGTCGAAATCGAGTTGAAAAAATTTATCGTTGAGAGGGTGGAGGAAGTGATCGTGCTCGTCGACGGCAGCAAGTTCGGACAGACGGGACTCTCGGTCTACGCGGATATGTCGAAAATTTCAACCGTGATCACAGACGATACAGCGCCTGCCGGGGAGATTGAAAAACTCCGAGCGCATGGCATCACGGTGATCGTTGCGGAATAGGAGACAGGAATCGTTGCAACGCAGGCTGCCATAGCGCACAGAACGAAAAGGATTGCAGAGCAGGATGTGAAGGCACACAAAGGACAGTAATCGTTGCGGAATAGACAGCGATGACACAAACTTTAAAACAGGAATCTCATGCACGGCTATACGGATGATGAACTCGTCGATCTCATCGTAAAGGAAGTTCAGGTCGTTCTTGCCGCCCGGACTGCGGACGCCACGACCGCGCGCGATGGCATGATCCCTCTTGGAATTTCAAATCGTCACATTCATCTCACCGAAAAAACATTTCACACGCTCTTCGGCGCAGAGACCGGATTCGAAGTGATGCGCCCGCTCTATCAGCCGGGCGAATTCGCGTCGAAGCATCTGCTCACGATCGTGGGACCCAAGCTCCGATCGATCCCGAATGTGAGAATCCTCGGTCCGCTTCGCTCGTACGATCAGGTTGAAGTTTCTTTAACGGATGCAATCTATCTCGGCATCGATCCTCCGGTTACGAATTCCGGTTCGCTTGAAAACGCGGCGCCGCTGACGCTCGTGGGACCGCAGGGATCGTTGTATCTTGACCGGTGCGCCATCATCGCCAACCGGCATATTCACATGCCGACGAAGGATGCCGAGCGACTGGGTGTGAAGAACGGCGACTTCTGCCGCGTGCGAGTCGGCGGAGACAAGAGTACGATCTTCGAGCAGGTGCTCATTCGCACGAACGACAACTGGAAGTTGCAGATCCATCTCGATACCGACGATGCGAATGCGGCCAATATCCGCGATGCGGTCGATGTTGAATTTCTCGGAAAGCAGAGTTGATATGAAACTTGGCAGAGTCATTGCGAACGTTTCGGCTTCGCGCAAAGATCCGACGATCGAGGGAAAGACGATGCTTGTTGTCCGATATTTGGATGCGGAGCTGCGCGAAACTTCGACAGTTGCCGCATGCGTCGATACGGTTGGCGCGGGAACAGGCGACGTGGTGATGCTCTGTTCCTCCTCGTCGGCGCGTCTGACGTCGGTCACAAGCGGCACATGTACGGACAATGCAATCATTGGCATCGTCGAAACTGTCGCTTCGTCGAAACACGAGTTGTATGCGCGTAATGCAAATAAAAAATCCACGAAAGGCGGACGCGCATGACGATCAACCTTGATCAGCTCATCGAACTCGTCGTGCGCGAAACGCTGAAAGAATTGACGCGCCTTGGCGTAGATGTCTCGGAAGAAATGACAGTCGCGCCGGACCCTGTGAGCGGGATGACGCCAGTGCAGACACGCGTGTCGAGCAATCTGTCGAAATACAAGTTGCCCGCGCAGACACGAGTGTCGATCGATCTGTCGAAATACAAGACACCGGTGCTGACTGAAGCGCAGGTGAACGCGCTCGACGAACGGATCGTCGAGATTGAAATTCCGCCGGGCACAGTGATTACACCCGGCGCCCGGGACTTGATCAAGCGAAGAAAATTACTCATTGCAAATCCGCAACTGCGTTCATAACAACGTGGTGCATACGCATCCTTAATAAACTACATCGATTCCTGCATGGCGGGTATCGCGATTATAGAATAAACTACATCGATTCCTGCATGGCAGGTATCGCAATGACATTGTAAACCAAAGACATTCAACAACACAAGCGAGATGAAACGTGGAAATCAATGAATCGCAGCTCGAAGAACTCGTCCAGAACATCGTCAAGAGCGTGATCGCCCAGACAGGCGCCGCCGTTCCCGCAACTCAAACGCGTGCCGCATCGGGAAACGGGACGGATAAAGGAGACTGGGGCGTATTCGACTCGATGAACGATGCGGTCGAGGCGGCGCATGAGGCGTTCCTTCAATACGGACAGCGAAGCGCCGAATGCCGCAAGAAGATCACCGATGCAGTGCGTCAGATGGCGCTTGACCACAAGGACGAACTCGCGCGCATGACAGTCGAGGAAACCGGCATGGGCCGCATCGATCATAAAACGGCGAAATTCGTCAACGCCGCGAAACACAGTCCCGGTGTCGACTATCTTCAGCCTCAGGCCTGGTCCGGCAAAAACGGATTGGCGCTCGACGAATACTCGCCGTTCGGCGTCATCGGCAGCATCACGCCAAGCACGCATCCCGGTCCGACGATGGTGAACAACATCATCATACAGATGGCGGGCGGAAACACGATCGCGTTCAATCCGCATCCCGCGGCGAAGCGTGTAAATGCGCGCGTAATCCAGCTGGCAAACCAGTACATGGTCGAAGCCGGGGCGCCGAAGAACTGCGTCACGTGCGTGGCCGAACCGACGCTCGACACGGCGAAAACGCTGTTCGGACATGAAAAAGTCCAACTGCTTTCTGTCACCGGCGGTCCGGTGATGGTCGATCTTGCAATGACGTTTCCCAAGAAGGTCATTGCCGCCGGTCCCGGCAATCCGCCTGTGCTTGTCGATGAGACAGCAGACCTGGCGCTGGCCGCGTCGGAGATCACGATGAGCGCGAGCTACGACAACAACATTCTCTGCATCGCCGAGAAGGAAATCTTCGTCGTCGATGCAGTGTTCGATCGCTTCATGGCCGAAATGGAAAAGGCCGGCAATCGCCGCCTTACACGCGAGCAGATGAAGGAGCTCGGATCGAAAGCGCTGACGCTTTCAGGCCGTCACTGGCTCATCGGCCGGGAATTTGCAGGACGCAGCGCGCGAGTGCTCGGCAAGGCAATCGGACTTGCGTTGCCCGAATCTGTGCCGATGCTCTTCGGCGAGACGGACAGGACCGATCCCTGGGTGATCGCCGAACAGATGACCTGCTGCATTCCCGTCGTGCGCGTGCGCGATTTCGAGGACGGCCTCCAGGCGTCGCTCAAGGCGGAACATGGATTCAAGCACACGGCAAGCATCTTCTCACAGGACATCTCGCGCGTCACGCGCTTCACGCGCCTGCTCGACTGCGATGTGCATGTGATCAATGGCGGAACGCTTCGAGGCAACGGAGGAGACCTTGGCGAGGGATATTTCTCGCATACGATCGCCACGCCGACCGGCGAGGGCATCTGCACGCCGTTGAATTTTGTGCGGAAGAAACGCATCATGACATACAAGGGATTCAGATTTTCGTGAAAGAATAACTTATGAAACTCGGAGTCATCACAGGAATGGTCTGGACGTCGGCAGTTGCCAAAGAACTCTCGGCATGCAGAATGCACATCGTTCAACCCGTCTCGGCGTCGGGCGCGAAAGCGGGACGCGCGCTCGTTGCGGCCGATCCGCAACATCTTGCAACGGCCGGCGACACCGTGATCTATGTGACAAGCACGGATGCGGCAGCGGCATTCGATACGGGGTACGCTCCGGTGAATGCGAGCGTGGTCGGGATCGTAGAAGAAATTTCTTAATCGAAAATTACATAAACAATTACAGTACACACAAATCCAGCAACCCAAGAAAAGGAGTGACTCAATGTCCGGATCAGCATTAGGATTCATCGAGACGCGCGGAAACACGGGGGCGGTGCATGCCCTTGACGCGATGCTCAAAACCGCGAATGTGGAATTCGTGAAACGTGTCGAAGTCGGCGGCGCGTATGTCGCAGTGCTCGTGCGAGGCGAAGTCGGCGCAGTCCGTTCGTCCGTCGAAGCGGGCGCGGAAGCAGCGGGCAAAGTTGGCGAGCTCGTGAGCGTGAACATCATCCCCTCGGCGCACGAGGAGGTTTTCAGTCTGATCGGCATCGAGAAGGAGGGTAAATAATCATGGTTGAAGCGCTTGGTATTATTGAAACGACCGGCTTCACGCCGGCAATGCAGGCTGCGGATGCGGCTGTGAAATCGGCCAACATCTCGTTGGGAAAATGGATCAAAGTGGGCGGCGGACGTGTCGCCGTGATCATTCGCGGCGATGTCGCAGCCGTGAAGGCCGCCGTTGATGCGGGCGTTGCCGCAGCCAAACGTGTGGGCAGCGTCGAATCATTCACTGTCATTCCGCGGCCGTCCGATAAGCTGATGCCGAAATTCCCGATTGCATCGCTTGCATCGGCAGTCTAATTTTGTCACAACAAAAAATTATTGAGGACCATCAATGGCTAACAGAAACGCAATAGGTATTCTCGAGACAAAAGGCTTCTCCGCGCTCGTGCAGGGCGCCGATGCCGCGCTCAAATCGGCAAGCGTCGAACTGGTTGAATGGCGTCAGGTCGGCAGCGGTTATGTATCGTTCACAGTCGAAGGCGATGTGGCGGCCGTGCGCTCGTCAATCGAAGCCGGCGCCGAAGCCGCAGCGGCGGCAGGTGAAGTGATTTCGCAGGTGATCATTCCGCGTCCGGTCGAAGAACTCGACGCAATGTTTTCCTCGCAGGCATAACGTATGATCTTCGCACAAGTCATCGGAACGGTCGTCTCGACCGTGAAGGATCCGAATCTCAACGGGAAGAAACTGCTCTTATGCCGCGAAACGGACCATGAGGGACGCCCCCAGGCATCGTATCATGTGGCTGTCGACGCCGTAGGCGCAGGCGAAGGCACTCTTGTCCTGTTGTCGTACGGGTCGTCGGCACGCATGACGGAGACGACAAAGGATGCGCCGATCGACGCGGTTGTCATGGCGATCGTCGACGGCGTCCGGATCACGCACGAGGTGGCATAATCATGTTTCTTGCCCGGATCATTCATAAAATCACTTCCTCGCACAAGCACGAGGCGTACAACGGCAAGAGCGTCTTCATCGTCCGCGCTGTGAATCCCGACGGATCGGACGCGGGTGAAGAAACGATTGCGGTCGATTATGTGGGAGCGAGCGCAGGCGACATGGTCGTCTGCGGCGGCGCGCCCGGCGTGGCCCGCACTGTCTTCGAACTCGATGAAGCGCCGCCCATCCGCACGCTTATCATGGCTGTCGTCGATTCGATCGAATCGTCCGTCGTGCGGAAGGAGGGCGCATGACGCTTCAGGACATCGAGCACTGCGGCATCATCGGCGCGGGTGGCGCGGGATTTCCGACGCACATCAAGCTCGCCTCGCAACCCGACACTGTGATCATGAATGCCGCCGAATGCGAGCCTCTGCTGCATAAGGACATGCAGATCCTGCTGCATCATGCGCGCACGGTGATCAACGGATTCCGCATCGTGCTCTCGATCACCGGAGCGAAGCGCGGCATCATCGGCATCAAGGCAAAGCATACCGAAGAGATCGCGCTGTTGCGCTCGATGCTTCCCGGCGATATGACGATTGCCCTGATCGATGATGTGTATCCGGCGGGCGACGAGGTCACGCTCATCTACATGACCACGGGACGCATCGTCCAACCAGGAGCGCTTCCGATTTCGGTGGGATGTCTCGTGCAGAATGTCGAAACATTATTCAATATCGGCGCCTGCTCTCCCGTCGTCGATAAATTCGTCTCCGTTGCCGGGGCGGTCACCGCACCCGCCACTGTGCGCGTGCCCATCGGCACATCGTATGCCGATGTGCTCTCGCATTTCACGATCGTTCCGGAGCGGTACGCGGTTCGTTCGGGCGGATTGATGATGGGCATGCTCGAGCGCGATCTTTCCATGACAGTATCGAAACGCACGGGTGCGCTGATCGTGCTTCCCGCGGATCATCACTGCATCACGATGTACGAACGTTATGCCGCGCCGCACGATACGATTCGCATGGCAAAGGCCGCATGCGACCAATGTTCGTTCTGCACCGAATTGTGTCCGCGCTACCTGCTCGGACAGCCCGTACGGCCCGAAACGGCAATGCGCAATCGCATGTTTACGCGCGAGGAGATGCCGATGCTCTTTCCCGGAAATTTTTCGTGCTGCGAATGCAATCTCTGCACGATGTATGCGTGTCCCGAGGGACTCGATCCGCGCGGCGCAACGGTGATCGAGAAGCGCATCGCACGCGAGCAAAAAATCATCTGGGAGGGAACACAACAGCCCGTTCATCCCATGTACGAGTACAGAAAGGTTCCCACCGATAAACTCATGCAGCGGCTCGACGTCGTTCGGTACGAAGCCGAGGGTGCGTTGACGGATCTCGCCATCATGCCTGCCGAGGTCCGCGTGCGGCTCGATCAGCACACAGGCGCGCCCGCCTTGTCCGTTGTCGAAGCCGGGACGGCCGTGAGGCGATATGATGTGATCGCGAAGCCGGGCGGAGCGGTCTCGACCTACATCCATGCGCCGATCGACGGCATCGTGCGCTCGACGGATGCGAAAGAAATCATCATACAGAGGACGTGAGATGGCCGAGAGAAATTCAATAGGCATCATAGAGTTAGCGAGCATTTATAAAGGATTTTCAGTGCAGGATGAAGTCCTGAAATCGGCGAACGTCGAGAAGCTGCTTGGTCGCACGATCTGCTCCGGCAAGTATCTCATCGCCGTGCGCGGCAGCGCCGGTGATATCGACGTGGCGCTCGAGACGGCGCGTGAGGTCGGCGGTTTCGCGATCGTGAATGCGGTCGCCATGCGCAATGTGGACGACCGGATCTTTCCGGCGATCGCAGGTGTGACGCCGCTCCAGATTTTCAACGCGAAGAAGATCGACGCCGTGCTCGTGATCGAGACGTTCTCGGTCGCTTCGGCGATCAAGGCGGCCGATGTGGCGGCGAAAGAGGCCGACATCGACATCTTGCGCATACACGTCGCCATGGCAATCGGTGGCAAAGGATTTGCCGTATTCACCGGCAGCATCGACGCGCTCGAATCGGCATCGAAGAAGGCCGTCGACTCAATCAAACATGAAGGCATGCTCGCGGGATTCGTGATCATCAAAAATCCGCATCCCGAAGTGCTCAGGGAATTACTTTAACCAATGAAAGGCTGAACCGATGACAAGCGAATGGGAATTGAAGAAACTGATCGTCGAACTTGGGAAACGCATCTGGATGCGCGGGTATGTTGCGGCCAATGACGGCAATATCACTGTGAAGCTGAACGACCGCGAGATCCTCACAACGCCCACCGGTGTGAGCAAGGGTTTCATGGACACGGATATGATCGTCAAGGTCGATCTGAACGGCAAGGTGATTTCAGGCAATCCGAAATATCGTCCTTCGAGCGAGGCGAAGATGCATTTCGAAGTCTACAAGGAACGACCCGACGTGAATGCCGTGGTCCATGCGCATCCGCCGTATGCGACGAGCTTCGCCGTGGCCGGCATCCCGCTCAACAAATGCGTGCTGCCCGAGGCGATCATCGTTCTTGGGGCGGTGCCGACGGCAAAATACGGACTGCCTTCGACAATGGAAATCCCCGATTCGATCCGCGGTCTCATCAAAAATTCGGATGTGGTGCTGCTTGAAAATCATGGCGCCCTTTCGCTCGGCGCCGATTTGCTCACAGCGTATCATAAGATGGAAACACTCGAACACACGGCGAGCATTGTCTGGAAGGCGATTCAGCTCGGCAATATGAACGTGCTGCCCGAATACGAGCGCGATCGTCTCATGGCGCTGCGCGGCCGGTACGGCCTGTCGAGTCCCATTACTACCTGCGACGCGACTCCGATGCCGGGCAGTGAAAAATCATCGTGCGGCTGCTCCGATCCGAAGCCGGCAGGTGCGTCGGATCAACTGATCCGCGATATTACCGAACGCGTCATGGCGAAAATCAAACAACGCTGATCCTATGAACATACTCATCGCGAATCCCGGCAGCACTTCGTATAAGTGCAAATTCTACCGCGCGGAAGACATGACCGTGCTGTTTCAGGCTTCTGTCGAGCGCATCGGCGATGCCGAGGGCATCGTCACGCATTCGTTCGCTCACGAGGAAAAGAAAACGGTCAGGCTTGCCATCCCGGATTATTATGCGGCGGTCAATCTGACGATCGAGGCGCTCAAGGAACGGTACGCAGTCACGGACATCGCCGCGGTCGGATTCAAGACCGTACATGCGAAAAACGTCACTGGATGCGTCGAGTTGACATCCGGCGTGCTCGAGGCGATGGAGGAGTATCGGGGACTTGC
>DATGXR010000387.1:0-9232 GCA_035298825.1 Bacteroidota bacterium | reverse complement strand
ATCACGCAGACCGGAGGCACGAACTTCACATACAACGCGATCCTGTATTATACGCCGGCCACGATCAACACCATTCCGTATGAAAGCGGGATCGGTGTGATGAAGGGCGATGCATCGACATGGAATCCGGTTGCTGTCTCGGGCGTCGATACGATCGCGCATACGGCATCGGCCGGCGGACTTTCATCACTTTCGCTCTTCGCGTTAACCGATCGGGGCATCGTTCCTCCTCTGGCTGTCAATGCGAAGGTCTTCCTTCAGGGGCCGTATTCGACGGGTACGAGTGCGATGCTTGCAACGCTTAATGCCGCCGCAAAATTACCGTTGACTTCCGAAACCGCTTATCCGGCTGCAACGTTCGGCTATACCGCGCGAACTGTCACGTCCATTCCCAACACTTCGATCGTGGATTGGGTGCTTGTCGAACTCAGAACAGGCACAGCGCCTGGAACAAAAATCGCGACACAGGCGGCGTTTCTGAAAACCGACGGTACAATTGTCGATCTCGACGGCACGAGCCTGCTCAACTTCAATGGCATTGCGGTCGGTAGTTACTATCTCATCATCCGCCATCGCAATCACCTGTCGATTATGAGCGCGGCTCCTGTTCCCCTGAGCGGCGCCAGTACGTTGTACGACTTCAGCACGGCTCAGACACAGGCGTACGGCGTATCGCCGATGCGCAATCTCTCAGGCGGCACAGTCTTCGGGATGTATGCGGGGAATAATGACGGGGATGCCATCATTCAGACGCATGATTATGTCGCAGTCGCATTGGATCTGTTTACATCCGGATATTTCCTGTACGACCATGATATGAATGGACTCATCGATGTGGATGACTACAATCCTGTTGGACTCAACTTGTTCATCTCTTCACAAGTCCCATAATGCGTCACCGTTCATCGATGGCTGCATGATGTGTCATGGAAACAATTACTGATCATACTCACCAGAAGGAGGGGATCCATGAGAGCACACAGACTTTTTGCGATCGTCGCGTTCATGCTGTTGGGCATCCAGGCGGTTTCGGCTCAATATGTGATGGGGATCGGAAACGCCGCCCAGAGCGGACTGACGACATTCGACTTCGACGTGTACATCGCCAGCTCGTCGGGAACCGCGACGCTGACGTCCTATCAGGCATGCTTCACATATAACAGCGCTGTTGCGGGGGGAGGGACGATTTCATTCAGCTATCTCAACGGAGCTCCCGCCGGCCTCACACCGGCTGTGACCTCCGCATTGATGGATGGCGTCGTGCCGAATCTTCTCACCGGATCGAACGCCGGCACACTGACGATCTCGACAACCCCGACGTTGCTCGGACGGTTTCGCATGACCAATACGGTCAACTTCGCCAATGCCCCATTCACGGTTGCATGGGATTTTGCCGGCACATTCGTCACGAAGGTCAACTTGAGCAACGTGAATGTGACGAACGCGGCGAATCATGTCAACGCGATGTCGCCATATCAGATCATCCTCCAGAACGATGCTCGCGTCGGCAACAATTATGAATTCGACGCTGTCATCCAGCGTGATCCCATCTTGGCGACGGACTTCACAATGACGGCGTACCAGATCAGCTTCACGTATAACGGTGCCGCTGCAAACGGGGGAACACTCACGTTCAGCTATCTTGCGGGCACGACCACATTGACATCATGCCAGCCGGTTGCGACGGGCGTCGGCATCGTCAACGATGGAGGCACTTCGAATTTTGTCTGGGGGTCCAATGCCGGCAGCCAGCTCGTCTCGGCGCCGCAGTTGAAAATCGGGAGGTTCAGGGTGGCCAATACGGTACCGTTCAGCGCGGTCGCGTTGAATATCGCATGGGATTTTGCTGGCTCGATTGCCTCGTCGGTCACTCTCAACAATGCAAATCTGACAGTACCAGCCAATCACTTGAATCTTCTCGCCGACCCTCCGTTGCCTGTCGAGCTCGTGTCGTTCACAGGCAGGAACGCACGCAATATTGTCGAGCTGACATGGAAGACGGCCACCGAGAACAGCAACATGGGATTCGACATCGAGCGGCGTGCGGGACAAGCGGATTGGGCAAAGATTGGATTTGTCAAGGGGCATGGCACATCGAATCTTCCCGCAACCTATACATATCCCGATAAGGATCCGATTGCGGGCACTGTTCATTACAGGCTCAAACAGATCGATGCTTCCGGCAATTTCATGTATCATGATGCGATCGATGTTGTCGTGGCGCCTCCGTCCGCATTCGCATTGATGCAGAACAGTCCGAATCCATTCAATCCGACGACGATGATTCGGTATCAGGTGCCGACAAGTTCGTATGTTAGGATTACAGTGTATGATCTGCTTGGAAAGGAAATCGCATCGCTCGTCGACGAGCAGCAGCAGCCCGGCATCTACACCGCCGTCTGGAACGGGAGAGACGCCAGGGGATCGGGCGTTTCAAGCGGAGTGTACATGTATCGATTGAGCGCCGGCGCGTACAGTGAAATTCGCAAAATGAACCTGATGAAATAAGTATCAGACCATCCCTTGAATCGCCGTCGGTTCGGTTGAAGAGTTCATGGGCATGATTCAATAGTTGTTCAGTGATACACTTTGTGTCCCGGCCGTTTGTCTTCGACGACGGCCGGTTTTTTTTCTCGTGTCCTCCGGGAAAAATGCCGGAGGAATTATGGAAGCTCATTCGAAATGTCACTCCGCGCCGGTATTATTTTGGGAGCTCAATAGAAATGTCCCCCTGCCACGCCGGAGAAATTGTTGAAGCACAATAGAAATGTCACTCTGCCGTTGTGCAGGAGAAATCGAATGACGATTTGACTTTTTGCAGATTATGTGGTAAACTTGAAAAGCGGAAGGGAGTCTGTAAATAGACAAAGCGGGGGATATTGCAGAGACGGGACATCATCGGCGCATCTTTTTAAAAACCTCGTTTTAAGCGCAAGCTGAAATGGGGTTTTTCGCGTTTAGGGATGGAGGGACGGGACGAGATGAAACGAAACGCAGAAGACCGGACATTTTTTTCAATGTTCGAGCGGCACCAGGCAGTCATGCTGATCATCGATCCGGATACGGAGGCGATCGTCGATGCGAACACCGCCGCCGCCGCGTATTACGGATACTCGCGTAAAAAACTTCGATCGCTGCCAATCACCGAGATCAACCTCATGCCGTCGATGCTCGTGAAATCGGCGGAGCAGCAGGCGCAGTCGAACGAGGTGAATTCATTTTTGTTTCAGCACAGATTCGCGAATGGAGAAATCAGGGACGTCATGGTCGATTCGTCGCCGGTCACGCTCGACGGACGCGCGCTCCTGCTGTCGATCGTTCACGATATCACAGATCAGAAGCGCATGATGGAGGCGCTTCAGCGTCGGCACCGCCAGATGCTCTCGCTCAACCGCCTATCGGAAATTTTTCTCTCGCCCCGCCCGCTGGACGATTTATATAATGAAATCGTCGATGAGATCTGTGCGGCCACGGGATTTCCCATTGCCGGTATCGCCATCTATGACGAACGTGAAGAAAAAATCGTTATACACGGGCGCAGAATCCTTCCCGACGCTCCCGAACGGCCTCTTGTTGAATTGCCTGTCGATGCTTCCCCTTCCGGACGCGTGATACGGACAGGCAAGCCTCTCATCGAAAAACATCTGGTGAACAATCCACGGTACACAAACACCGGACTCGCACACACCCCGGCGCAGATCTACATCGGATATCCGATGAAGGTCGGAAGCAAAGTGATCGGATGTCTGAATGTCGTGCACTCGGATCGGATCATCGTCGACATGCATACGGCGCAGTGGATCGAGAGTCTCGCCAATTATGTTGCCATTCTCACGGCACGCAAGCGACAGGAAGAAGAACTCGAAGCGTCACGCGAGCAGCTGCGCGAACTCTCGAAGAGCACGCAGGCGGCCATCGAAGAGGAGCGCAAACGCATCTCGCTCGAACTTCACGACGAACTCGGCCAGCAGCTGTCGCTGTTGATGCTCGATCTCGGGATGATCGAAAGCGAGCTGAAAAAATCCAACAAGGCGCTCCATGGAAAAATGTGTTCGGTGATAGAACTTGCCGACAAGACTGTCCGGTCGGTGCAGCGGATTTCGAGCGAACTGCGTCCGATGCTGCTCGACGATCTCGGATTGGGCGCGGCCGTGAAATGGGCTGTGAAAGAATTTCATAAACGCACAAAGATCAAATGCGAAGTGGCGATCAATCCGCCGCACATGAAAGCCGATCAGGAACGTTCGATCGTCATCTTCAGAATTTTGCAGGAGGCACTCACGAATGTGATGCGGCATTCGAAGGCGACGAAGGTCAGCGTGAAACTGCAGAAGGTTGATTCGACGATCAAATTGAAAGTCACAGACAATGGGATCGGCATCTCGAAAAAGCAGATCGACAGTGCAAAGTCGATCGGTCTCACCGGCATGCGTGAGCGTGTGAGGCCATGGGACGGCAGCGTGGTGATCTCGAGCACGCCCGGAAAGAAGACTGAAATCGCCGCATCGATCAGGACTGAATCATGAACGACCCGAAAACGATACGCATCATGCTGGCCGACGATCATGCCATGTTCCGCGAAGGCGTGAAAGAGGTGCTCTCGCGCATCCAGGATTTTTCAGTTGTGGCCGAGGCCGGTGCGACATCGGAGATCATCGACGCGGCGAAGCGCGTTCGGTGCGATGTGATCGTACTGGATATCGGCATGCCTGGACGCGGAGGCATCGACGTGTTGAAGGAACTCAGACAGATCGATCCCCGTCTTCACATCCTCATCCTGAGCATGTTTCCCGAGGATCAGTACGCGTACCGTGCGATTAAGGCCGGCGCATCGGGATATCTCACGAAGAACAAAGCCTCCGAAGAGTTGATCGAGGCAGTCCGGCGCGTCGCCTCAGGCCGCAAATACATCAGCGCCGAAGTGGCCGAACAGCTCGCGATCGATCTCGAGCGCGATACCGAAAAACCGCTGCACGCCCGTCTTGGCGACAGGGAATATCAGGTGCTGTGCATGATCGCCTCGGGAAAAACGGTGCAGCAGATCGCCCGCGAGCTTGCGCTGAGCGTCAGCACTGTCAGCACGATGCGTGTGCGCATTCTGAAAAAATTCGCCATGAAAACGAATGCTGAGCTTACGCATTATGCAATCAAAGAATCGCTTGTGAGTTGACCAGGGGCGTTGTAGTTGTAAACACGACAGGAAAAAATTGTCTGTGCCACACAAGAAATGCCATTCGAACGACTGACTTTAGCACGCTCCCATCGTATCTTTACCGAAAAAGAACATCGTATGCCGCTGGGGGACGCCGATGGTCAGCCAATCATGAAATTGTTCATTGCTGATGATAATATTGCATTCAGGGAGAGATTAGCATCAATCCTTTCCGGAATTGAGGGAGTCGAGATCGTGGGAGCCGCCGTTGATGTGCCGGGGGCCATCACATCGATCAGGAAATCAACGCCCGATGCGGTTATTCTCGATCTCCACATGCCTGGAGGGAGCGGGTTCGACGTTCTGCCGGTCATCAAATCGGTGGACCCCGCTCCCAAAGTCATCATACTCACCGTGGGACCGCGGAACGAGTATCAGTCGATGTCGTATGCAATGGGCGCCGATTACTTTTTCGATAAAGCGAGCGACTTGAAGAAAATGGTGCGTGCGATCAAGCATATGGCGAAAAGCGCAGAAGCGCGTCGCGTCAAACATTAATAACAAATGAGCAGCGTGAAAGGACCTTCCATGAAAAAGATCCGCATTTTCCTGATTGAAGATAATCGGATATTACTTGATGGGTTGTCGAAACTTGTCTCGCGGCAAACGGATATGACGCTTGTTGGGACTGCCGGAAGCGGCGATGAGATATCGGTCAATGTGAGAAAAGCACGGCCTCACATTGTTCTGATTGACACGGTTGTCGTCGACGAAGGGGGAGCGCAAATCGCCCGGCGCCTCAAATCTGAAGTCCCCGAATTGAAGATCATCGGCATGGGACTTTCGGCCTCCCAGCCTGAAATTGCGGATTTCATCAAAGCCGGCGCGACGGGATTCATTTTGAAGGATGCAGGAACAACGGAAGTCACAGAGACGATCCGATGGGTCGCCCGCGAAACGAAGGTGATTCTTCCGTACGTGCCCGAAGCGCTTTTCCCCACATCCGAGGCGCACACAGATCGCACGGCCCCTCTTCCACCGGAAGACGACACATCAATCCAGCTCACGAAACGCGAGCGTGAAATCGTGAGGCTGATCGCCGACAGTTCAAGCAATAAGGAAATTGCGCGCAGGCTCAACATCGCCACATTCACCGTCAAGAGTCACGTGCATAACATCCTTGTCCGATTGGGTCTTCATTCACGACTGCAGATCGCAAAGTTTGCACTGATGTCGTTATCCGTGCGTGAGAGTGCAGTGATGTCGCCGAGGGAGCAGGATCAGCCACCGGTTGCGCTTGCGTCTGTCAAGCAGCGGACGTTCGGTGATAAGTACAGGGAGATTGTGCGTGGACGACAAAAGAAATTTGCGCTATCATCTTGATCTGTGAGATTGGCCGGGAAGGGGAGCATTGTCGGCTAATGCGGCGGATGGCGACGGGGGTTGCCATCCGCTGCTCGTTTTAAAGGAGGCCGCACAGAGGCGATTGCCACGGTGCCTCGTGATTGTCATCATTTCGTTCCGGCGGGGGAGAGTGATACCTTCCCGAATACTTTCTTGAGCAGATCGGTCGTGCGCGCCACCGGATCGTTCCGTATGGCAAGCTCCTCTTTGCCGATCATGACAAACAATCCGTCGATGGCTTTGCCCGTGACGTACTCAGAGAGATTGGGATTCATCCTTGTCACGAGCGGAAGCATATTGTACGTTGTGACGATGTCCGTCCAATATTTCGTGGCCTTCACTTTTTCAAGTGACGATTTAATTGAGGGTTGAAATTTCAGAATCAGTGCCGCGGATGTGCCATTCTTGAGATAGTTCGTCGCCGCATTTGAATCGCCCCTGACGATCGAGATGGCATCTGTAATTGTCATTTTTTTGATCGCATTGACGAAGATCGGCTTCGCATCATGCGCCGCGTCCTCGGCTGCGCGGTTCATCGAGAGGATCACCTGGTCGATCTGCTTGCCGAGTCCGATCGCCCTGAGTTCTGTTTCTATGGCCGCGGCATCGGGAGGGAAGGGAATCTTGATCTCGGGATTGGCGAGGTATCCGTCCACTTTCGATACAAGATCCACGCCGGTCGACGCTCCCTTCACGAGCGCCTGTTTGATGCCATTGGCGGCATCCTGCTGCGTGAGGGCGGAGTTTGAAAATCTTTTGATCGTCTCCCGAATCTGCGCATGTCCGTTTAGAGGAAGACTGAGGGCGAGGCTGAACCATACCACAAGTAATTTTTTCATAAGCTCCTCATCGCGTCGACTGGTTCACTCATGACTCATGGATTTGTTCTGTAAAAATGTACCACTTTTTTTCTTCCGAGTAAAGCTTCCTGAAACTGCCTGCGTCCAGTCGCGTTGACTTATAAATCAAGAAACCCTTGCGGTTGCAAATACGCGGTGATATTTTGCATTTCATTCTTTCGAAAATAATCGTATCATATCCCCGTACCGAAACAGATCCCCCCAAAAAACAAGAAAGGACCGGCCGATGGAAACAAGCGAACAAGTCTTGAAACTCATGAAAAAGGCGAAGGCGCCGATGAGCGCCGGACAGATCACAGACGAATCGGGCATCGATCGCAAGGAAGTGGACAAGGCGATGAAAAAACTTCAGGCCGAGGGAAAGATCGTTTCGCCGAAACGCTGCTATTGGGAACCGGCAAAATGATTCTCCCTGCCGTACTCGGCGGCGAATTCACCTTCCAATGAACACAGGTTACGACGCACATCGCAAAGCCCGATCCCGATTGGGCTTTGTCGCTTTCGTGATATCGGTATCATTTCCATTCTGTCATCGGTATCATCTGAAACAGCAGCATTCACCACAGAGCGCGGTTAAAAAATTATGCTGTTGTCACAATTTTATTGACCGGCTCGATAATGATTTCACTTACTCTTACTCTGCAATGATGAAAACGATCCTGTTGATCCTGATCTGCGCATGTTCATTCCTCAATGCGAAAGAAGCCACCCGCCTGTCGAACGGCAAACCCTCCTCAGCCTACTGGCAGCAGCGCGTCGACTACGCGATCGAAGCGGAACTCGATCCGGATGCAAAATTGCTGAAAGGCAAAGGCACGATCACGTATTTCAACAATTCGCCCGATACGCTGAAGAGTCTCGTGTGGCATGTCTATCAGAATGTGTTTCGACGCGGAGCGGAGATGAAGAAAAAATCAGTCAATAGGCATCCGTCCGTGACGACCGACGGGATGGTGATTGAAAAACTGATTATCAACGGAACCGCCGTCACACCCCGCATCGATGAGACTGTGATGGAAACCGATCTTCCTCAGCCTCTGCTTCCGCATTCAAAAACTGAAATTTCGGTGGAGTGGAATTATCACGTGCCTGGCAATGTCTCGCTTCGTACCGGGTATGTGGGAAGGGATTTTGGGATGTGCCTCTGGTATCCGCAGATCGCTGTGTACGATGACCGGGGCGGATGGGACCGGACTCAATATCTCGGCAATGTCGAATTTTATCTCGAGTACGGAAACTGGACGGCGAAGCTCACTCTTCCTGCTGAGTATGTTGTGGCCGCAACAGGTACGCTGCAAAATGCGTCCGAGGTGCTGACGGCTGAACAGCATCGGCGATTGACATCGTTGTCACCGGATTCAGTCACGATGATTATCACGCCGTCCGAATCGAGCATCCCCGCTGACTCTGTGAAAGGGAAAAAACGAACGTGGATCTTTTCGGCTGAAAACGTCCGCGATTTCGCATGGGCCGCCTCTCCGGATTTTGTGTGGGATGGAACGAAGACGAATGATGGTGTGGAAATTTTCGCATTTTATAAAGCGGAGGACTATCGCGCTTCGATTCCAGTCGTGATCGGTGATGCAACGAACTGGGACGAGGGAGCGAAGATGGCGAAGCATGCGATTGAATTTTATTCGGCGCGGTACGGGAAGTATCTTTATCCGCAGGCGACCGTCGTTTCGGGCCCTGTTGTCGGCATGGAATATCCGATGATGGTCTTTGCGGCGGACGGTGATCCGATCTCGAATATGCTCGAACTTGTGATTGCTCATGAGCTGGGGCATGAATGGTATCCGATGATGATCGGAAGCAA
>DATGXR010000386.1:0-40324 GCA_035298825.1 Bacteroidota bacterium | reverse complement strand
GCACAATGCGGGCGACAATGCCGAAACGATGCTCTTTAATTTTTTCCGCGGCAGCGGCATCGACGGACTCAAAGGGATCCTCCCTTCAACACGCATCGGCGGCCTCAGAGGGGTTCTCCCTTCGGGTCGCATCGATGGCCTCAAAGGGATCCTCGCTTCGACACGCATCGGCGGTGCCAATGCCGCGTCGACGGACAGGTTCAGCATTGATCCGTCCCTGTCACATGAGAACGACACAGAAATTCGATTGATCCGACCGCTGTTATTCGCCGGACGAGCAGAGATCGCGCAGTTTATGAAAGCGCGCAGACTCAGGCATCGCGAAGATGCAACGAATGCCACTTCTGCGTATTCACGAAATTATTTGCGGCGAAGGGTCATTCCATCCATCGAGAAGCGCATCAATCCCTCGCTCGAACGCACACTGAACACTGAAGCGGCCCTATTTCATGCGTGCAGCGATTTTGTCGGCTCAATTGTGGACCGTTTGGAGCGCGACTGCATCACATTGATGCCGCATGGATTTTCGATTGTAATACAATATCTGGCCTCCTCGCACGTCTTTATTCAACAGATGCTCATCAAAAGATGCTTTTTGTTGCTAGGGATTGAGCCGAATTTTGTGCATATTGAAGAAATTGTCCGCCTCGTTTCGGGCGGCACGGGCAAGACTGTCGACTGTGGTGGAGGAATCGTTGCACGTCGGACGCATGCATCGATTGAGATCGGCACAATGGATGCCGATGTGCCATTTTTACTGAACATCGACGGCGAAGGCAGCGTCGAGACACGCCGCTTCACATTTTGCCTGCGCACCGCTGTTCCTCCGAAACGGTTCGGAACAAACCGATGCATTGAATACGTCGATGCCGAAGCGCTCGAGCTGCCTCTGACAATCAGGCCATGGCAGAGAGGCGATTGGTTTATGCCCATCGGCATGAAATCGAAAAAGAAGCTTAGTGATTTTTTTGCCGATCTGAAAATCCCGCGCGAACAAAAAGCGCGGATTCCGATCGTGATAAGCGGAAACAGCATCGTCTGGGTGGCAGGCCTGCGCCTCGACGATCGGTTCAAAGTGACGCCGCATACGCAGTCTGTTTATCAACTATCAATTAAATATCATACTTAAAGATACGCATGGCACAATCTACTGTAATCTGCAACAACGAACAGTTCGATATTTTCATCACAGAAGAGCAACTGAAGGCGCGCGTGGTTGAGCTCGGAGCGCAGCTGAACAAGGATTATGAAGGACGCACACCCATTTTCATCGGCATCCTGAACGGCTCGTTCATCTTCTTCGCCGATCTCGTACGCGAGATCACGATCGACTGCGAGATCGACTTTTTCAAGCTCTCGAGTTACGGCGACGCCAAGATTTCATCGGGCAATGTGAGACTGCTCAAGGACCTCAACTGCCAGGTTACAAACCGAGATATCGTCGTCATCGAGGACATTGTCGATTCGGGACTGTCCATCGATTTCATCAAAAAACTGATTCTTCAACAGAACCCAAAGTCATTTGCAGTTGTTACATTGTTGTATAAGAAGGATGCGGTGAAGACGCATAATCATATCGATTATGTGGGATTCAGCATACCGAACGATTTCGTCATCGGTTACGGCCTCGATTACGGCCAGAAAGCGCGTAATCTGCCCGCTGTTTACAAATTAGCCGCAAAATAGTATCTTGGTACTGGCGCAAGCGATTCCCATCCGCCTCCACTTCCAGCGTGTTCTCATCAGCGTGTACTTGAGATCGGGGTGGTGAAGAACGGCAACTCGCCTGCTTCCCATATGCAAGACAGCAGTATTATGACCATTGAGAGGAGTTCACACAATTATGGCAGATGAAAAAACACCGGAAAAGAAACCTGCCGAGTCAAATAAATCGAACGGCGCTCCGAAACGGCCCCTGCTTTCGCAAAAACGACTGCGGAACAAATCGAACAAGCAGCCGTATCGGAACGACAACGACGAATTCAATTGGGGCAAAGCCTTGCGCGTCATCTTGAGCTGGTCTGCCATTATCATGGCGGTCTTTCTTGTGATGACGATGTTTAAAGGACAGGAAGGCACCGAATACGAAATCACGTTCACGCAATATCAGGAGTTTCTGAAGGATGGAAAGATCGCGCATGCGGTCATCAAGAAATCTAACTTCAACGATTTCGATTTCCACGGCACGCTCGTCGAGCCGATGGAAACACAGACCACTGCCGGGAAAAAAATCAAGATCGAACGCTTCACGCTGACGCTTCCCTATACGAACATCGACGATCAGATCATCGCGAACTGGAATGCGCATAATATGCCGTTCACGATCGCGAAGGAAGACAACACGTGGGTCAATGCGCTCATCAGCGCGCTGCCGTGGGTGCTGATCCTCGGCATCTGGATCTTTTTCTTCCGGCGCATGCAGGGCGGCGGCGGATCGAAGGGCATTTTCTCGTTCGGCAAGAGCCGCGCAAAAATGCTCACCGAAGGATCGATGCGCATCACGTTCGCCGACGTGGCGGGCGCGGATGAAGCGAAGGTCGAGCTGCAGGAAATTATCGAATTCTTAAAAGAGCCCGGGAAATTTCAGAAGCTCGGCGGCAAGATTCCAAGAGGCGTGCTCCTGCTCGGCCCTCCCGGCACGGGCAAGACATTGCTCGCGCGTGCGGTTGCCGGCGAAGCGGGCGTTCCCTTCTTCTCGATCAGCGGCGCCGACTTCGTTGAAATGTTCGTGGGCGTGGGCGCGAGCCGCGTGCGCGATCTGTTCGAACAGGGAAAGAAATCGGCACCGTGCATCATCTTCATCGACGAGATCGATGCCGTGGGACGTCACCGCGGCGCGGGACTCGGTGGCGGACACGATGAGCGCGAACAGACGTTGAATCAATTGCTTGTGGAGATGGACGGATTCGAACAGAACAGCGGCGTCATCCTGATCGCCGCCACGAATCGTCCCGATGTGCTCGATCCGGCGCTGCTTCGTCCGGGACGCTTCGACCGCCAGGTCGTTGTGGACCGTCCCGATGTGCGCGGACGCGAAGGCATTCTGAAAGTGCATACGCGCAACATCCCATTGGGCGAGGACGTGAAGCTTGAAACACTTGCAAAGGGCACACCCGGACTTTCGGGCGCCGATCTTGCGAATCTCGTGAACGAAGCGGCGCTCCTTGCCGCGCGCCGCAACGAGAAGCAGGTGACGATGCTGCATTTTGAAGAGGCGAAAGACAAAGTGATGATGGGAATGGAACGCAAATCGATGATCATCTCGGACCGCGAAAAACGCATCACGGCCTATCACGAAGCCGGACACGTGCTTGTGGCGAAGATGATTCCCGAGGCGGATCCGGTGCACAAGGTGACGATCATTCCGCGCGGCCGCGCGCTTGGCGTGACGACATACCTGCCGATCGACGAGAAGCATACGTATTCGAAACTGTACCTCGAAGCGATGATCACATATGCATTCGGCGGACGGGCCGCGGAACAGATGATCTTCGGCGAGCTCACCACGGGCGCAGGCAACGACATCGAACGCGCCAGCTCGCTCGCGCGCAAGATGGTGTGCGAATGGGGCATGAGCGAACGCATGGGACCGCTCACGTACGGGGCGAAGGAAGAGGAAATCTTCCTGGGCCGCGAAGTGACGCGTCACCGCGACTTTTCGGAAGACACGAGCAAATCGATCGACGAGGAAGTCAAAAAGATTATCATGAGCTGCATGAAACGGGCAGAGAAGATACTGGCCGATAACATGGACGTGCTGCATCGTCTTTCGAATGCGTTGCTCGAACGCGAGATTCTTGACAGCGACGAGATCGACAAGCTGATGCGCGGCGAAGAGCTGCCTCCGCTTCCGATCGCGACCGGCAACGGCGATGCGGCGGCAACGGTCGAGACACAGTCTGAATTGTCGGCCGATTCCGAGCCGTCCGCTGTCATCGAGATCAAGTCCGAGAAGACAACACGCACACCGCGGTCGAAAAAGTCGCAGGCATGAACGAAACTGCAACGATCGAATACAAGGCGGAAGTTGTTCGCAAGGGAATTCATGCCTGCTCGTTGAGCATTCCGATCATTTATTATTTTATTCCTCGTGAGCTGGCGCTGATGATCCTGGCGCCGCTCACGATTTTCTTTTTGGTCATCGATCTGGCTCGCTATTATCACAAGCCCACAGCCGAGATTTTCTACAAGATCTTCAAGTGGATGCTCCGCAGCCACGAGCTCGATGAGAAATCGAAGCGCCTGAACGGCGCCACGAACGTCCTGATTGCGGCGACACTGTGCGTGCTGATTCTTCCCAAGATGATCTTCATCACGGCATTCACGATCCTCATCGTATCCGATTCGCTTGCCGCGCTTGTGGGCAGGCGCTGGGGACGACACAAATTTTTCACAAAAAGCTTCGAAGGCAGCCTCGCGTTTTTCCTGTCGGCCGTTGCCGTGGTTCTGGTGGCATCGATGCTGAAGTATCACCCGGCGGATGAGACCGGATTCCGCGCCGGCATCGGCTTCAACGGATATAACATCTGGATCGGCATCGCTGCGGCGGCCGTCGGCACAGTGGTCGAGGCGCTTCCTGTGAAAGTGGACGACAATCTTTCGATCCCCTTTTCCATCGGCGCCGTGATGTGGCTGCTCTATCTGATCGTGCAGTAGGGCGAAATGCTATTTCGCCCATGCTTCATCTTTGCTTTTGCTTTTCGTAGGGCGAACACCCACATTCACGCTGGCGCGTGAATCATTGACCATTTCGCCCATGCTCCATCTTTTCTTTTGCTTTTCGTAAGGCGAAATGCTATTTCGCCCGATGCTTTATCTTTATTTCTTTTTTTTAATCCAATAATCCCATACCCTCATGAAACTTAAATTCGGATTACCCAAAGGCAGTCTCCAGGAATCGACGCTCCAATTGCTCGCCAAGGCGGGATTCCATTTTTCGGTCTCGAGCCGATCGTACTTCCCTTCCGTGGACGATGATGAGCTGGAAGGCATTCTGATCCGTGCGCAGGAGATCTCGCGCTACGTCGACGACGGCGTATTCGATGCGGGTTTGACGGGACATGACTGGATACTCGAGAACGAATCTGATGTCGTGAGCGTCTGCGATCTGATCTATTCGAAACAGTCGATGCGCAAGGTGAAATGGGTGCTGGCAGTGCATGAAGATTCGCCCGTGAAAAACGTGAAGGATCTGGAAGGCAAGCGCATCGCAACCGAGGTCGTCAATCTGACCAAACAGTATCTGAAGAACAACGGCGTGAATGCCACGGTTGAATTCTCCTGGGGCGCGACCGAAGTGAAGACCCCCGATCTCGTCGATGCGATCGTCGAAGTGACAGAGACCGGCAGTTCGCTTCGCGCGAACAAGCTTCGCATCGTCGACGTCGTGCTCGAATCGAATACGAAGCTCATCGCGAACAAGAAGAGTTGGGAAGATCCGTGGAAGCGCGAGAAGATTGAGAACATGGCGATGCTCCTGACCGGCGCGATCAACGCCGGATCGAAGGTCGGATTGAAGATGAACCTTCGCAAGGCGGATCTTGAGACGGTCCTCAAGCTCATTCCCGCGCTGCGAAATCCCACCGTGTCTCATCTGGCCGATGCCGAATGGATCGCGCTCGAGACGATACTCGAGGAGACCGTCGTGCGCAGGATCATTCCGCAGTTGAAACGCGCAGGCGCCGAAGGCATCATCGAATATCCTCTGAACAAAGTGATCTATTGATCTTCATCACTCACACTGATCTGTAGGGCGAGATGTTATCTCGCCCAATGCTCCACCTTATCTTTTGCTTTTCGTAGGGCGAGAGACCCACATTCACGCTAGCGCGTGAATCATTGACCATCTCGCCCGCTTTTTCTTTTCTTTCGAGTCCCTCCGCTGCATCCTTGAATTTCATACACTCTCTTGCTACATTGAACGAATGCGAATTGCAGACAATGCGAGGAGCTTTCCCCAATGAAAATTATTTTCGCCGCGCTTGTTCTTTATTGTTCAATCGTCTCGGCGCAGGTCACGCTGAAAATTGTTTTGCCCGAACGCGATACAACGCGCTATGGCTTCACACGTCACCGCGTGGCCGGATCGACCACGCCGGGCAATCGCATGTTCGTCAACGGCATCGAATCGAATGTCAATCGGATCGGCGCATGGATTGGGATGGTCAACGTGCCCGAAGGAACAAGCACCGTCCGCTTCGTGGCAAGAAATCCGAATGGCGATTCGACGGTGATCGCAAAGACGTTCATCCGTCCCTTATCCCCCGCGCCCACTCCTCGCGATCCTCTCACGATCAAAAAAAGCCTGATGCTGCCTTCCGAAGATCTTTGGCTTGGCGAAGGCGATGTGCTTGAAGTCCGATTCAAAGGCAGCCCCGGATACGACGCCTCGTTCGACATTCCTGATGTCGAGTCAGGCATTCCGATGCATGAACTGAATGCAAAAAATGCGAGCGACATGGAAGGCATCTATCGCGGCCGTTACATCATCAAAGCCGGGGACGAGACGCACGACGCACATCTTCGCTTCCGCCTGAAAAAAAATTTCTGGTCGAGCGAGAAAACCGAATCGAAGGCGTCGGTCACCATCACAACGAATGAATTCCCTCGCGTGGTCGAATTGAAAGGCAAGCGTCCATATCTGAATATCGGACTCGGCAGCGATCGTCTGGGCGGCGCAAAGCTCGGGTATCTTCAAAGCGGCGTGCGCATGAAAGTCACCGGAAAATTCGGCGATCAGTACCGCGTGCAGCTTTCCCCTTCGATGACAGCATATTTGCCCGAGGAATCAGCCGATCTGCACCCGGCCGAGACGCCGTTGCCGCGCTCGCTTTCAAGCGCCATTTCTGTCTCCGGTACGGACACGCCCTCACTGCGCTCGCCTTCAGGCGCCAGCGCTATCTCCGGCACCGATGCGATCGATCAGGTGACGATCGGCCTGAACCAAAAACTTCCCTACACGACAGAACAGCAGGTTGATCCGGCCGCTGTAATCGTGAATATTTTCGGCGCCACATCAAACACGAACTGGATCACGCATTACAACAGCGCGTCGAACATCGATCAGGTCACAGTCAAACAAATAGCCACGGAACACATGCAGGTCACGATCCTGCTGAAGGATCAGCAGCACTGGGGATACGACGCCTCGTATGAAAACGGCTCGACACTGAAGGTAAAAATCCGTCGGGCCCCGGTCGTTGCCGATACGTCGCGGCCCTTGGCCGGATTGAAGATCGCCATCGATGCGGGCCATGGCGGAGACAATTATGGCGCGCTGAGTTCCACAGGCGCACTTGAGAAGGACGTCAATCTTTCGATCGCGCGACATTTGAACGAACTTTTAAAATCGAAAGGCGTTCAAACGATCCTGACGCGAGACCGGGATGCGAATATTTCAATGGACACGCGGACGGATACGATCATCGGAAGCGGCGCCCGGATCCTTGTGAGCATACACAATAATTCGATCGGTGAATCGTCCGATGCCGCCACGGCCAAAGGGACAAGCGCGTATTGGCGGTATCCCGGATTCAAATCGCTTGCCGATATTCTTTATGCGAAAATGCTTGAGACCGGATTGAGCGAATACGGACGCACAGGAAGTTTCAATTTCGCGCTCAATGCACCCACGCAGTGTGTGAATGCCCTGATTGAAGTCGGATTCATGTCGAATCCCGATGACGAACTGAACCTGTTGGACGACAATTTCCGCATGCTCGTGGCGCAGAAGATCGCCTCTGGACTCGAAGAATTCATGCTGCAATATGCATCAAGGAAATAATATAATCGATGCGCGTAGGGCGAAATGTCATTTCGCCCATTTTTTCACCTTAATTTTTCATCATCATGAAAACACTCCGCCTTGACGGCAGCAGTTTAACGATTGAAGATGTGTATTTGGCTTCGACATCGCCGATGAAAATCGCCATCGCTCCATCTTCCATTCAGGCGATGAAGAAATCGCGCCGGCTCGTTGAAGAATGGCTTGAGAGGAAGGAAAGCATATACGGAGTCACGACGGGGTTCGGCGAATTCAGCAACGTGCATATTCCGATCGACAAGATCGAGGAACTCCAGGAAAACCTCATCATGAGTCATGCCGCAGGCGCGGGCACCATGCTTCCTCCCGACATCGTGAGGGGAATGATGATCCTTCGCATCAACGCGCTCGCAAAGGGATTCTCCGGAATTCGGCCTTCGACAGTTGAATTCATCGTGAAGTTTTTCAATGCGGGACTCGTGCCCGTCGTCCCTGCTCAGGGATCGGTGGGATCGAGCGGCGATCTCGTGCAGCTTGCGCATATGACGCTTGCCTTCCTGGGACGAGGCAGCGTGATGGAAGGCTCGCTGCTTCACATCAAACCCGCGGAAGACGCGCTCAAAAGAGTCGGCCTGAAGCCGATCAGACTAAGCGCGAAGGAAGGCCTTGCGCTCATCAACGGCACGCAGATGATGACATCGTTCGCATCGCTCATCATCCATGAAGCGGAACTCCTTGCCAAGCTCGCCGACATCACGGCCGCGCTGAGCGTTGAAGCCCTGCGCGGCACTGACCGCGCATTCGATCCGAAGATACACAACGTTCGGCCGTATCCCGGTCAAATGGCCTCGGCATCGAACCTTCGCCGCCTTGTCGCCGGAAGCCAGATACGCGAATCGCACCGGATCAACGACACCCGCGTGCAGGATGCGTACTCTCTTCGATGTGCACCGCAGGTCCATGGCGCCTCGCGCGATGCGCTCGGTTATGTGAAGCAGATCGTGAGCGTCGAGATCAACTCCGCGAATGACAATCCGCTAATTTTTCCCGACGAGCGCGAGCATCTTGAGGGCGGCAACTTTCACGGCCAGCCCATCGCCCTTGCAATGGACTTTGCCGCGATTGCGTTGTCGGAGCTTGCGAACATTTCCGAGCGCCGCATCGAGCGCATGGTCAACGGATCGCTTTCCGGGTTGCCGAGATTTTTAACGAAGAACGGAGGATTGAATTCGGGGTTGATGATCGCACAATATACTGCGGCATCGCTTGTCTCGGAGAATAAGGTGCTGGCGCATCCGGCGAGCGTCGATTCGATACCGACATCGGCCAACCAGGAGGACCATAACAGCATGGGATCGATCGCCGCGCAGAAGTGTCGGCGCGTGCTGAGAAATGCGCAGACTGTCATCGCGATCGAGCTATTGACGGCGGCGCAAGCCATCGACTTTCACAAACCGCTGCGCGCCGGCAAGGGCACGGAAGCCGCCTACAAGACCGTCCGCAAGGCGATCTCGTTCATCACGCACGATGTGCTCTTGTATGATGAGATACAAAAATCAGTGGCGCTTGTGCGTTCGAATACGGTCTTGAAAGCCGTCGAACGCGCCATTGGCGCACTCGAGTAAACACTCGTGGTAATGATGACAATTGTTTGCGCAACCAATAAATTGCGGTTGCACAGAACGGTTTTTAACTGAGTCGAGATTATTTCCATCGACAAAATATTCGAGCCAGTCCGATGAATCCATTAAGTTTACAATCGGTCGCCCTCTCTTTCGATTGTTGTATCGATTCCCTTCAGGGCGCCTCTGGCTTCCTTAATATTTCTCAGCGGAAGAAGTTCGAGCCTGTCTTCAAACTGCACAATTTGAAATTTTTGTCCCGGCTTCAGACGCAGTCGTCTGCGAATCTCTTTTGGAATTACTACCTGAAATTTCGGGGAAATGCTGACTGTCACCATGCCAAATCTCCTTTCTATACCCCGTGTATTATATCGATCCATTTTTCGTATGTCAATAATTTATCGATACGATATTTGGGGATATGATTGATTTCGGAGACAATTCAGGGTATATTGAAGTTATTCTTAAGGTTTGATCATAGTGAATTACTTTTCTGAGATCTTCGGGGGGAGACCGGAATGAATCTGCGTACTGCCCGCACCATCCTCTTAGGATTGATGCTCCTCTTTCTGTGCGGCCGCCTGACCGCTGCGACTCCCAACGGGAGCATGGAATCCGACACAGCACATTCACCGATCGTCGCGATATCTGTCTCACACATTGATACGGTTGTATCGGGAACCAGCCTCGGATATGATCTGCTGTCCGAACCGGCTAGCGGGACTACCGTCGAGCAGCCCTCCCGATTATCCGCCGCACCATTGCCGCGCCACGACAACACGCTGTGGATCTTCAACCGCAAGACGCTGGCGCTTGGCGGGACGCTCGGTTTTTCAATTCCAATTGTGGTACTCGAATATCAATGGTGGTGGCGGGAAGACTATCAGTACAAGCCGCACAAATTTCGATTTGAAAATGATGGGTGGTTTGAGAATGGCAATCGAGGTGTGGATAAAACGGGACATTTTTTCACATCATATCTGTATTTTCATACATTTTATGATCTGATGAAATGGGCCGACTACAGCGAAAGCGCATCGCTGTGGACCGCGCTCGCAGTACCTGCAGCCCATGCAATTTCAGTGGAACTGTGCGACGGATTTTCAAAATACAGCTTTTCGGCGTACGATCTCATCGCGAACTTTTTAGGAATGGGATATGCATACGCGCAGATCAAGCATCCCTATTTGAATAATTTCAACATCAAGTGGAGTTACTATCCGACATCCGGCGGGAATGCGCCCTCGTCGACGCATGGATTTGCGGAAGACTATTCGGGACACACGTATTGGGTGAGCGTCAACATGCAAGGCGTACTGCCTGAAGCAGTTGCACAGTACTGGCCGAAGTATTTGAATCTCGCGGTGGGATACGGCGCATCAAATGTTTCGCACAATGAGAATAATACGCTTGCGAAAAATAAATTTGCATTCGCCCTCGATTATAACCTAAGTGCGATCGATATTGCGAACGACACCTGGTCAATGCTGCTGCGCTTTGCGGATAAATTTCACTATCCTGCGCCTGGCATCAAAGTCTATACGGGAGGTGAAACTAAAGCAAAGCCTTTGCTATTGTATTAGCGCACTAATATGCTCCCTTGCCGAAGAGCACGGCTGGAATTGTTTCGAAGAGAATTTCAAGGTCAAACATGAGCGAATGATTTTCGACATAGTAAAGATCGAGAAGTATCATTTCCGTAAATTTGATATCGCTTCTTCCTGAGATCTGCCAAATTCCAGTCATTCCCGGCTTTACTCTCCCTCTCTCTTTCACTGCATCCCAGAACTCGTCGGGCGTATCGACATTTTCAAAATCGGATGGTGGAAGCGGCCTCGGACCAACAAGGCTCATATCACCTTTAAGCACATTAAACAATTGCGGTAATTCATCAATGCTGAATTTTCGCAGAGATCGTCCGACTTTTGTGACACGGGGATCATGCTTCATTTTAAATAATGGTCCATCTGATTCATTTAACTCCTTGAGACGGTCGAGCATGTCCTCAGCATGAAGGATCATCGTCCTAAATTTAATAAAATGGAATGATTTTCCATCCTTGATCGACGTACGCTGTTGTGTATAGAAAACAGGACTGCCATCCTCAATCCAGATCAAAACGATAGCCAGAATAAAAATCGGACTGAATATTGTAATCAACATCAAAGAACCAATAATATCGATAAGCCGCTTCGCTAACAGCTTTATCTTGTCGACCTTATATCTCGGCGGAGTTGTCAGCGTAATACCCGCAATATCCTGTACTTTTGCATATTTGAGAAGCGTGCGTGCATGCGGTGAGAGCACCTTCAATTTGATGCGATGTTTCCGACTGATTTTTTTCAATGAGGCGTAGCCATTGACAATTAGGTCTGTCGAGGGAATAAAAATCCTGTCGATGCCCTGCGTCCTGATGACCTCTTCTACTTCCTGAAGCGTGTACTGAGGTTGGGCTTGTGTATTCGCATTCTTTTGCTTCATGATAAAACCGCGCACGGAATATCCTAACTCAGGAAACGCATCGAAGTGATTGTAGATATAAAGCGAGGCGGAATCAAATCCGGCGATCAACGAAGGATGGACACCGAATCCTTTTCGATGAAAATATGTATGGAGCCAGCGAAGGAAAAATTTACATAGTAAGAATAGCAACGGAAATGACGAACAAAAAATAATAACAGCATGCCTGTTCATTGTCATATCGAAAATCAGAGCAATAACAGAGAGTGTCACAAAGATGCTGAGGATGTATGCCTTTGCAGCTAAACCGATACGCGTGCTTGACTTGAGATGAAAAACGCCTCGATAATAACCAAACATCGACGCGAGCGTGACATAGCAGATCCCGAAAACAAGTATTCCGGTCTTGAGTTCAAAAATATTACGCCCCAGTTGCAGTGCCGTTTCATGATCGAGCCAAAGCACGATACCTGCGGCACCGACCATGGCTAAAAAATCAACGAACTGAGATATGACGATGAAGATCAACTTCCAGTGACGTTTCAGCATTGGTCCCCCCTTTACTGAAAACGATATCAGTTTTTTTGCGTATTATGTAAAATACAGAGCAATTTTGAAAGAATCAAATTTTTTTACCCGTGTCTATAAATTGTGACTGGAGGCAAAAATTTCAATTCTCGCCCTTTGCCGCTAATACGCCCCTTTTCCAAACAGCACTGTCGGGATGGTCTCAAAAAGAATCTCCAGATCGAACAACAGCGAATGATTTTCAACATAATAGAGGTCGAGCAAAAGCATTTCATTAAACTTGATCTCACTGCGGCCGGACACCTGCCATAATCCCGTCATTCCCGGCTTGACCTCGGCTCGTTGTTTCATCGCATCCCAGAATTCATCTGGAGCATTGACTCTCGAAAAGTCGCCGGGGGGCAAAGGCCGTGGTCCCACGAGGCTCATATCGCCTTTCAGCACATTAAAAAGCTGAGGAAGCTCGTCGATACTGAATTTCCTCAGAAAATGTCCAATTTTTGTGATGCGCGGATCGTTCTTCATTTTAAACAACGCACCATCCGATTCATTCTGCTTCTGAAGTTCATCCACCAGTGCTTCCGCCCCCTGGACCATGCTGCGGAACTTGATGAAATGGAACACCCTCCCACCCTTCGTGGACGTTCTTTTTTGCTTATAGAACACTGGCTTCCCATCCTCAAGGTAAATAAGCAAGGCAGTGATAATGAACACTGGACTCAGGAACGTGATTATCATGGACGAGCCCACAATATCGAACAGGCGCTTCACCGCCAATTTCAGTCCGTCGACCTTATAACGCGGAGGACTTGTGAGAGTGATCCCTGCGATGTCGTACACTTTTGAAAATCTCAGCAGCTCTTCCGATTGCGAGGAAAGAACCTTTAATTTGATATGTTTCTGACGACTGATCCTTTTCAGCGAGGAATATCCATTGACCACAAGGTCCGTTGAGGGAATGAAAATCCTGTCGATTCCGAATTTTTCAACGACTTCCTCCAATTCAGTCAGTGAAAATTGAGGGTGGACATCGATACGGCTGTCTTTCTCTTTCATGATGAACCCATGCACCGTATATCCCAATTCGGGCAACGAGGCAAAGTGATTGTAGATATGAAGTGAAGCAGCATCGAAGCCTGCAATCAGCGCGGGATGGACACCGAACCCCCGTTTTTGGAACGATTTATTTAGCAATCGAAGGAAGTATTTTACCATAAGAAAAAGCGGTGGAAATACTAGAAAGAAAAGAAACAACCCATGCTTATTAACACCGATCTCCGGTATGAACATCGTAACAGCGACAGTGATAAATATGCTGACTACATACGAACGTGCGGCTATGCTGATACGCGCCCGGTAGTTCAGATGGAATGCACCACGGTAATAACCAAACATTGCCGACAGTAATATGTACGAGATGCCGAAGATGAGCAAGCCGTGAGTAAAGTTCTCAAAGCTGTTGTCCGCGTCCATACCGGATAATCTGTTGGTCCAGATGACGATTGAAGTGGCCGTGAGCATTGCAATAATGTCGAAGCATTGAGATAATGCGACGAAGAATATTTTCCAGTGCCGTTTAAGCACAATAACCTTTCGTAGAAGATTCTGGGAACAATGGAGCTTGAATATGCATAATATACAAAGTATTTAGTATCAATTTAAATGGATGTTGCAGCGTTGGTATTTGGGAGACTGCCACTACATACATCATAAGAATTTAAGTTAATATAACCTCTGGCCCTTACAGTCATGTTTCCAATCAGAAATTGCCGTCTTAAGTGTATACGAAAATATATATCCAGACTCTATTGCCGCATCTACCGAGAGGTATGTCGAATGATTAAGTTTTTCTATCCTTCGATGATGAATCGGGTTGCGGAGGCCAATTGCATTGAGCGCTTCGAACGCATATGATACTATCAATGCAAGACCGTACGGAATCATTATAACGAATTTTCTCCATTCCATGACGTCGCAAATAATTGTACATATCGACTCAATTGTGTCGGGTTCTGGAAAAACGAAATTATATATTGTCCGTTCGCTCCTGTCGGTTGAGACAAATAGCAGAAATTGGACGATTTCCTTGACATAAATGCTTCCCTTGATCGTATCCTTTCGTCCAACATATACGAAGGTCTTCTTCTTCAACGCTTCAGCGAGTCGAGTAAAATTTCCCTTTTCACCCAATCCAAAAACGACACCAGGCCGCACGATACGAAGTCTGTGTGACACATTCGATTGCTCCCACTCTAAGAGCACTCTCTCGGCAAGCAGCTTTGAGAGTCCATAAGCAGTCCGAGGTGCCGTGAGATCCTCTTCTTTTTGTTTTTTTTCACTGGGATTGAACACCATCATCGTACTTGTAAAGATAATATCGGCAATATGCATCCGGAGAGCAAAACCGCAGATATTCCTCGTTCCCTCGTAATTCGTCCGAAAGTATTCGTCCCATTCGTACCCCGGTTCTTTGCAGAGTGCGGCCAAATGATAGAGTGTGTACCGGCAGCCTTCATCCAGTTGAATATCGATCGGTTTGCGAATGTCGCAATAACAATATCGGACCTTGTTATGTGTGAATGCCGGCGGGACGAGATCCAGAATAATGATACGAGCAATCAGAGGATCGGCAGTTAATCGCTCCACGACATGACTGCCGATAAATCCACTGCCGCCGGTTATGATTGCACAATTTTTCATGATGCGCGCCCGACCTTATCAGTATAGAGATGATCGACATAGTTTCTGATTCGCTCGATAAATACCGTATCGTCGAATTTCTCGGCATGACGCCGGATGAATGCAGAATCAAACTGCAAACCATTGCATTGATGGATCGCGCCAATGAGGCTATCAACAGTTTGTTCATTGAAGAAGATCGCCGTGCACCGCGTTGAATCGCCGGCATACGGGATCATTGTTTCTAACACACCCCCTTGGTTGTAACATACCACCGGGCGGCCGCACGCATTCGCTTCAAGGGTCGTAAGGCCAAAATCTTCATGCTGAGGGAACACCAATGCCTTGCATCCAGCATACAGCTCATTCAATCGGCGGTCATCCACTCCTTCGAGAAACTCGATGTTCCCGTCCGCCATGCGATGGAGCGCCTCTTTTTGCGTTCCTCTGCCGACAATTTTTAATCTTAGCTTGAGCCGGTTAAACGCCTCGATGACGAGATCGACACGTTTATAACTTTCGAGCCGGGAAACGACGAGAAAATAATCTTCCGTATGCTCAGATGGCGAATATTTCTTCACATCGATGGAAGGAGGAATGATGGGAATCTCTCCCTCAATGCAGTACGCGTTCCGTATGCGGCTTTCAGTTTCTCTCGTCATCGCAAGGAACTGCTTCACGTTTTTTGCGTGGCGATAATCGATCTCCCTCAATCTTTTGATTACAATGTCGAAGAGAAGCCGGGCGACACCCGTCGTTTTTGTATAGGCGTTATATGATGCGGGGTTCCATGCAAGTCTGAAAGGGGTATAGCAATACGCAATGACAAGAGCGCGGGGAGACCGTTTCACATATTTTGCACAATTCGTCGTCGAAATCAACAGGACATCATATTCGCTTAAATCCAGATTTTCCATCGCCCGAACACAGAAGGGATAATAGAGCATCTTAAACTGCTTCTCATTATGCGTCATACGATTATACCATGTCGTCCTGATCGTGCATTCCTTAAATTCCGGATATGTGAGATCAGGAAAGTAGGCTGACGTATAGATCGGTGCTTCGGGAAACGCCCTGTGGAAGTTCAAAAGCACTTTCTCTCCACCGGCCCGGCCCCATATCCCATCGTGTACCAACGCGATTTTCATGCCTTTTTCGCTATCCTTTCGGATTATTTGCTGACGATTGACATCACTTTTTAACCTGAAGTTCGAAGTAGACTTCAGTGATGGGCATGATCCAGCAGAAATATTTCTCATACACCCTTCTGTAGCGGTTGATGAGATATTCCAATCCGATCAGCCTGAATGGATTGAACCGGGGCGGTTCATCATTATGGAGAAAATATTCACGGAAGCATAAATAGACTCGCCGCACCTTGAAATCGACGCCCTCGAGGTAGAAGCCGTGCTTGTGATTCACCGATTTATCGAAATAATCGAATGATCGGCTTGAAAAGAATGTCGTGTGCGTCGGATCGGTATACATGTTGTCACAGGTAAAATGCGGCACCGAAACTTTGATCACCGCATCGTTTTGACAAACACGATAAACTTCAGACAAGATCGTCAACAGGTCTTTGGAATGTTCCAGCACATCGTCAAAGACGGCTTCAGTAAACGTATTGTCAGGAAACGGCCATGGGGCGATATTCATGTCATGGACCACATCAACCCCTGCCAGTTTCACAACGTCCATTCCCAAGTATCCCGGCCGCTTTTGCGTGCCGCAGCCAACTTCAAGCTTTTCCACCTTTATTTCCTCTTATTGAAGAAAAAAATTCGAGCACCTCGGGTTCAAATAAGTCGCCCCTGATATCCTTGTAATACGAACCGATGTTATCAAGTGCAGTATCAATCTCCTTTTTCCAATTTCCCATCATGTTGACGCTTTCATGGGGCACGGTAAATGAAAAATTTTTAGTGAAGCCGCACACCACCACTGGCATCTTCCCGACCACAAATCCATCGTATAACACCGTCGACTGCAGCGACATGGTGCTCCCTGTTTTCGCGAGCAATTCTTCATACGCAATGTCGCTGCACATAATCACATCCTGTAAAATGCCATGATGGTCCAGAATATCGATAAACGGTTTTGTGTCCATGATAGCCGGATGGAGCCTGTAATAAACGCTGCAGCCCTTTTCTTTCAGGTAGCGAAAGAGCGGTTGAAGATGCGCCGCTATTTGCTCTTCGCTATGCGTGCAATCCGGATTGATATCGTTGATTTGAGCGGCGAAAAGTAATTTCATACGGGTCGCATCGAGGCCCGATTCGGAGCCGAGCATCGCCTGTATCTTACCGACTTTCTTCATCAGTTCATACTTGCAGATCGTTGGAGAAGTGATCACCGTCGAGCGCGGAGACCGCGCCTGGATGAACTTCTTTTCCTCATCACCATAGACAAAATAGACGTCGAGTTGTGATCCCCCGAAGTCCATCCCGACAAGCGGATATCCGGTCGCCATGCCGAACAACCAATTGACGAATCTTCTCAACATACGGGTTCGAATAATCCGCAGTGTAAACAACCCATGCTGGATATTGATGATCTTAAACGGCCGCCCGAGACGCCGACCGATTGCTTTAAGCAATTCCCCCCACACGCCTTCATCGGCGATGTAGAGATAGACCATGTCAGTTTCAGAAAGTTCGCTGATGAGACGGGTGAGCGAGGACTCTATTTCCGCAAACACTTTCGTAAACGATTGTATACGCCGAATTAATTTCATTTCGGCCATGGACCTGTTAATAAACGGAGTTGCATACTCGGCGTCATCCACCAGATCGTACGATTGCTTTGATAAATGTACATCCCGCAGGATATTGTCTGGGTTGCGGCCGAGAATTTCTTTCACCCCGAGAAAAAAATCCTTTTGTCTGTACACGACATACAGAAAAACGTGAAGCGTCCTGCCCATTCCATATCCTTTCATTTAATCCCGTTCGCGGATTCGACTCGTGTCCGTGTGCGGCAATCGATGTTACACATTGATCCAATCCCTCTCGAGAAGTTTTTCGCGGAGCGTACGCATGCGCTGAAGAATTCTTTCATGACGAAACATCTGCGCCATATCGGCCTCTTCGAATACTCCGATGCCGACATCGTTTCTCATAAACACTGCATTGAGGCCCATCGAAAGCCCACCGATCAACCGATATCCCCTTTTCTTCAACAGCTTTGCATACGCCGGCAGCGATGCGCCATAATACTCCATTCCAAGCTGATTGGAAGTATCACAGACGAAGTCGGCTTTGTACGGGATGGTTACCGCTTCGGTCGGCCCCATGGCATCGAGATATTCAAGAATGATCACTCGCGGAGAAACCACGTTGATGGCGTCAAGAATCCAATAGTCATTGCCGTCAAGATCAAGGGACAATAAATCGATCTCTCCCTTGAAACCATTATCAGAGATCAGCGCGTTAACATTGTCCTTCGTGATCCATGCCTGTACCACTTTGGGCGGGAAGGAGAACGTGTCGCGGCATCGCGCATAGAACCGATTGCCACGTTCTATATTTTTTTTATCTCCATCGAACAGTAATCCATTCCATCCGTGGTGAACAATGAGATTGGCGGCATTGCATTCGATGCCATCGCCCGCGCAGATCTCTACCACTTTTTTATTCGTTGGTTTGATCAGTGAAAAAATGTAAAGTAAAAGCCCGTCCTCTCCGTTCTGTGAGAAGTTCCTGAATTCGACTTCATCAAACGACTGAGGCCGACCCGACATGAACGATTCTTTCCACTGAAGCGAGAGACTCATCTGCGACACTTTATTCGACGCATCAACCCGATGTAGTAGATTTAAATCACCGAGAAGATAGAAGTCAATATATTGTAACATTTGTAGCCTGATATTCCGCAGCAAGCTGGCCATCAACTCCCCCTATCAGATTTGATTATTATTGTGTCGATGGATCGCGGTCTCTCGTTTCGGTCCAAGATTATTTTCGATGATGCTGCTGTATTCTTTTACGACATGCGTTGATTCTTTCTTGAGAGAATACCCCTTCAGATAGTTGTAGGCAGCAGTAAAAGGATTTGATACCCCCTTCAGTGCTGTAAGGAATCCAGAAATATTCAACGATAACGTGATTGTCGAGATCAGATCATTGATTACCCTTCCTGCATCAACTCCCGTATTCCGGTCCATTTTCCCCAATTCATAGAATTCAAGCGATTTCATAGGATTGCTTCTGATCAAGGAGACCGGGTTTCGTCCTTTATAACGGACTGGTTTCGAGTAATGGTCACCGAGAATTTCATCTGTTTTCAACCAGGTGTACCCCTTCTTCTTCATCAAACGCCTGACCAATTCCTCTTCCATTGTATTGATATCGATCGAAATATTTTCAACAGCTTTTTTTCTCATAAGATTGATAATAAAAAAAGCTCTGTTCTGGTAACTTCGCTTCTTCAGGTCCGCAGGTGTGGGATAAGGAAACGAAAAATGCCCCACCGTGCCGAATTCGATCACGTCCGCTTTCTCCATATATGTCGATATTGCTGGTACAATTTTTTCATTCAAGATGACATCCGAATCGACTTGGAGAAACCATTCTGTTTCAACAAGTGAAAATGCGTATTCACGGCTCTTCCCGAGATTCAACTCTGGCATGCTATGGAGACGTATCTTGTCTCCAAATTTTTTGGCGATCGTGATCGTATGATCCGTCGATCCGCCATCTACGATGATCACATTATTGACCGGTATAAATTGGAACACGCTTCTGAGGCATCCTTCAATTGAATGCTCGGAATTCAACGTGCAAATTGTAACATCGATCAAGTGTGTCATCCTCTTATAATCCTTTGCGGACTTGTTAGGCTTGGATCCGTGACGAAATGTTGTGAAGCAAATCTTTGATAATCGGGTAAGAAACGAGCAACACAACGCTGAGAAGACCATAGTATACTGTCACAGGCAGATGCATGACCTCGATCAGCGTCATAGAAGCGATCGCAATCAGAGCAGCAAACAACAATGGTTTATTGTAGCTGTAGATGTCAGCCATCAGCCTAAATGATAGTTTTTTGTCGTTCTTCAGGCTGGATATGAATAAGCATAGACTATAAATCATATAGCTGATGGCTGTGGATACCGCCACACCCGGTAGCCCATACCCTGATCGCACCAAAAGATATCCGAGAGCGAGATTGAGCATACTGCTGACAACTGTAATGACGATATACATCGCGGTTCTGTTGAACGTGATCAGGAGGTTCCCCAGCCCCGAGGCCATGGCATAGAAGGAAAAGCCAATGCAGAAAAATTGCGCCGGAATGATGCTCTCTCTGAATTTAGGCAAAAAATGCGTCAGTAAGATCGGCGTTGCAAAGACAAGTCCGAGAAGGATGATGCCAAGCGCCTTCCTCTGGAGATGGATCAATTTCAGAAACAATTCGGCTGTCTGTTCGTACGAATTTGTGAGTGTTCGGATCTGCGTACTCTTCGTGAGAAAAACGGAATGGACAGAATTGATATAGGTGACCAAGGGAAACGAAATAATGCTTACGATACTGTAGAGACCGAGGCTCACGTTATCAAGTGCATAGAGCACGACAAGTCTATCGGAAAAATAGAAGAATAGCCACGTCACCACAAGCACCTGCATCGGCAGGCCGGTCCGGATGATCTCCCATGCTGCGCTTTTCTTAAGGGTGAACGAAAAACGAAATTTCAACGCGTATAAATAATAACCCGTGCATATGGCGGAAGAAAGTACCTTGCTTAGCAAATATCCGTTGTAACTCATGAAAAAAACCAGCGCCAATAATAGAATCCCTGCGACTTCCGCTGCGAGGCTGCCTTTTACTAACAGCGAAAACTTATTGATCCCCTTTGAATAATTGTTGAAATACTGATTCAGATATTCTGTAATGTAAATACACGTGACGGCGACGAATGTGAAAATATCCGCAATTCCATGGCTAAAAAAAGCAATGTAAAGAAGGGCAATCGACACAACGACGATAATAGTCGTCATACTGATAGAAAACGAAACCGAAGTACACTCATATTCCCCCCTCATATTGCTATTGCTTCGAAATTTCGGGATCTCTTTTCGTATCGCTTCGGTTTCCCCCAAATTACAACTGGATGCATAACTACGCAAAATATTATACGACTGAAACAGGCCGAGATAGAACGGACCGAGTATTAGCGCCGCAAAATACCCGGAAATTAATCGCAGAACACTAGAAAAATACAATCCTGAAGACGTAATGAGAAGGTTGTAAATTGTAGTCGATTTATTGATCTTATAAGGGAATAACTTATTTTGCATATAAATCTGTTTGTTTGACTTGATATCCCTATTTTTTATGGACACGTATTGTTTACCACACTCATTTCCTCCATAGTATTTACCGGCTCGGTCTGAATGCTTTCATCGCCAAAGTGCTTCGTGTGCACATAATGAAGAATGGCAAATAGGAACATATTAGGGATCACGGCGTATGGCCAATAAAAATTATCCAATCCAAAATTACTGATGAGTACGTAGCACACGAAACCGATCGCCGTTAACGTAATCGACTTGTGAAATTCGCTCAAGGATTTTCTTAGCAGGGAACGCGCAATCATCAACATGCGAAGATGCATTAACAGATAGATGAAGATTCCAACGAATCCTAAGACCACCAGAATTGTAGCATATCCGTTATCTGTATCAATATTTAATGGATTGTTGATCGCTAACATCGATATATAATCAGAATCTCCTGGTGATGCAGTAACACTCGTATCCCAAGCGAAGCCAATGCCGAATAATGGATTAATCTGTGAAATGGCATCATATTTCACTTCCCAGATAAGAAACCTCACGGCGAACGTTCCGCTGTTGTGTGCTATTTCATTTGAAATACTTGACAGCCGGGCGTCGATGAGTTCGAAAACACCTAACCCGCCCATAATAAGAAATACGATGGCAAGAATCGCAGAATACTTGAGAAGCGGCACCACCTTTTTCTTATTTTTCAGCACAGATGTCAGGAATATAACCAATAAACCGAGGGGATACGTCAAATAATAGTTTCTATAAAACGACAGATAAATGATCACGGAACATCCGATGAACATCGCAATATTGAACAATCGGCTTCTTATCGGATTGCTCGTTATGAGTGCTGCGAAACTGTACAAACCAAAGATGATGGCCATAGGAAAGATTACATGCCTAACCCTCGCTCCGAATTCTTCCGAATATTCAAATTTCCAATTGAAATCTAATTGGAATAGATACTGAATCATGAATGACGTTAGGCCGATCATGAGCAAAATTTGCATTCCCTTGAACACCCGCTCCATTTCTTCATCATTTTTAAAGGCCGTTAAAAAGAAAAAAAACGAAAAATAATTCAGCATCGCAGAGTAATTTTTCACCGCCTCGAATAGCGGATATTCGAATAAATTGAATACCAGCCTGATGAATACAATGATAATGAGCCACGTGACGATCCGTTTCATGCTGAATCCACCGGCTTTTCTGCTTTCGCCGCTTGATAGGAATGCAATCCCTAACGTAATTATCCCGGTCAGAAGCAACAGGAGATCATTGATGCTGATGAAGGGGATAAACGGGATCTGAAAAACGCTTTCTTTTAAAAACCCCATCCCTAGCATCGCGCAGGTAAAATAGATATATAATAATACCCGGTAATTGAAAATCATAAATAGCTTCGAGAATGAGTCAGCACTATCGTGATAGAGACGATCGGATCCCTACTTCCAGAATGACCGGCGGCAAACAACCGTGCTGTGCTCGCATCGATCACGAAAGTTTCGGGTCGCAATTGCACGCATTCTAATCGTCTATGCCGTCTTGGTTAACAGTATGTCGCAATCTGAAAACACCGTCCACATTTCCCCATAAGTGCGGCGATCGGAAACGGTCCGTCAGCTCATTTTTAAAATATTCCGGATCCATTCCAATATATTCCATGACCTCGCCAAAGTAGCGGTCGGGGAATTCGCCGTCAAACCGTTTCACTAATCGTTGACCTTCCTCTCGTGTAAGATGCTTGTTTCGTATTTCCTGAGATGCGTCATACGTTGCACGTCCAATGCCAAATTTGATAAACGTCGTATAGTAGTGTAAATCATCGATCTTATCATCGATGCTGTTATACTTGCTATAGGTTCCCTGCGTCCTGAACGGTCTCGCCTTAAAACCAGTATTTTCCGTTGCATAATAATACACTTCCTGCGGTGTCCATTTTAAGTAATATCCTAAATAATGGACATTAATACTCGCTTCTTTCAATTCATTTTCGGTAGGAGGTAAAAAACACAATAAATCATTCAATCCCAGCCCATGTTTTTCCTTTAGCTCCTTGATCGAAACGCCTCCCAAAAAGATATTATCAATATTTTGATAGCTAAAATAGGATTTATCCCTTAATGAAGTCGTATTGTCGGCGATTGGATTGCCATATTCAGCCTCGTTTTCCCCGTAGAAAACAAGCGGGATCTTAAATTTCGCAGCAAGCCTGGGTCCTAAATTTTTCTGTCCGAGAATAAACGTCTGGAATGGATGAAATAGATTTTCAATAGACAATTTGGTGAGCAGTTGCATCACCTTCCCATTCCGCCTGAATGACAGGTTATCGAATCCGCCAACATCGATCCATTTTTCCCAATTTTGATACCCGTATTCCGTATAAAGGATCGGGGCCCATGTAACCGTTAGCGGATTCATCCCGTATTTTGTTTTTAAGATATGAGATTGAAATGCGCTGTCTTTGCCGCCGCTTCCGGGTACAAGGCAGTCATAATACCCGTCATTCCTTCGATATTGATCCAGCAATTTGAGCAGTTCATCTTCACGTTGTTTCCAATTAATCCGCTCTTTTTCCTCGGCTTGATGGCATGCATCACAAACACCTTCGCTGTCGATTTTTAATGTCTTTTTTCTACTATGAATTGTATGCATGAATTCTATGGCAGATCCGGGCCGTTGGTTCGACATCACGCATCTCTTGCAAAAGACGACTTCATTTGGTAAGCCATAGTATGCTTCAAATTTCTGTTTCAACGTGTTATCCCTCCGAACGATAATATTCATTGATCATTTTGGCCCAATTTCGGTAAAATTTAATTCCGATTTCGCCGCTTTTTTCAGGATGGAACTGAGTAGCAATAACATTTTCTTTATGGATTGCGGAACAATACTCGAGCCCTGCATAATTTGTCTGTGTGAGTATCAAATCCGAATGTTCAGGCTTCGCGTAATATGAATGGACAAAATACATAAACTTGTTCTGTTCGATTGTGGCTAATGGCGTTCCATCCCATTTATTTGGATCGGGATGATAAACCGTGTTCCATCCGATCTGTGGTATTTTCATCGAATTTCGGTCTTTCTCAGAAAAGCGCAATATCGAGCCCTCGATTAATCCTATCCCCTTATAATGACCGAATTCCTCGCTCTCTGTGAACAATAATTGCATTCCCAGGCAAATACCGAGAAACGGAACGCCCTTTTTCACTTGGGTTTTTAGCGGTTCGATAAGGTCCAGCTTTTTGAGCGTCATCATTGCATCTCCGAAAGCACCGACCCCTGGAAGAATGACCGCTTGAGCATTCAATAAATCGCGCTTCTCAGATGTGATCATAGGGTGTAAACCGGCATGCAGGCATGCCTGATAGACACTGAATAAATTTCCGAGTTGATAATCAATAATTACTACGGCATTTGTATCGCTCATAGTCTCAGGCTTATGTCGTTTAATTGAAGGAACTCCTTAATTTCGTGCAATGTGGTATTCTGTATTTTCGAGAAAGATTTTCTACTCAATAGGAATTCGACATTGCCTTCTTCCGAGCAGGCCTTTTCGGAATTGTGATGCTTGATATAATTATAATGCAATATGGATGCGACCGCTACAGCATCAGCATTGCCGTCACGTATGACAGACAAAATATCGGAGCTGTCCCGAGCCCCACCATGAACGATGATAGGGATCGATGCCGCCCTTGTAATTTTTGTTACGAGGTCGAGGTCAAATCCATCGCCCGTTCCGTCGCGATCGACCGAAGTCAAGACGATTTCACCAGCACCAAGTTCTTCAACACGCTCCGCCCATTCGGTCGCCTCAATACCTGTATATTCCCGTCCGTTATCGGTATAGGCCAAATACCGGCCATCAGTCTGTCTGATCGTTTCAATCGCCACCACGATGGTGGAAGAGCCAAACATCCTCGAGGCCTGTCTGATAAAATCGGGATTATTAATAGCGGCCGTGTTAATGCACACCTTATCCGCACCGGCCCGCAACACGTTCCGAATGTCAGTAATCGTTCGGATCCCTCCTCCAACGGTGATCGGTATGAAAATTTCTTTGACAGTTTTCGTGATGATCTCATGCAAACTGTTACGTTCATATAAACTCGCAACAACATCCTGGAAAAACAATTCATCCGCCCCATCTTCATAGTAGTATTTGGCGAAATCCTCAGGCCTTCCCAATACGCGTAACCCTTCAAGATGAATCCCTTTAACCAGGTTGGGGCCTTTTATGTCCAGTCGAGGTATGATTCTGATTGTTTTCATTGAGCCGCGATTTTTCCACACCGTTCAATACAATCTTCGCGTGAGACGGGGATCAACCGGCTGCACCTGATGATCAATGCATTCATGAGAGTATAAAATCCAATTTGTTTTTCTCTATTAAGAATGACATAAACTCGAAGTCGATGGCGTGGTCCAGATCAAAGCACATATGTGGCATCTCATAAACCAGCGACTTCTCGGTTGTCGCCGACCGAAAGCCCTTCTCGAAGAACGATCTTCTATAAAAATAAAACGATCCGTTCATGTCGAACACCTTCGGCGCCGACTGTCGACTCAGCACATCTGACAATGGTTGTTTCACGAGATGATAATACCCCTGCGCGCCTCTTTCAACCATTGCAAAATAGGGATTTCGGCCGCAGGGACTTACGGAAAACAGATTGTATGCGTCGGCGTCAGAGTCAATAATATGATATGCGGCGAAGAGATCATCAACGGTCCGTAGCGGTGAAGTGACGTCCAGATCCAGAACATATGCATACGTTGTCTGCATCAGTTCTTCGTAATATCGTAGTACATCGGCGATCGCCCCAACTTTGCCCGCCTCATCCGTTGCGAGTCCCGGGGGCCGCCGGTACGGAACGTCAAGACCACAACCACGGGCTGATGCGATAATCTCTTCTGAGTCTGACGAGATCGCAATATCGACTTCACCCATTCGTTTCTGATACCCGACGGCCGCCCGAATGGAATAGACAATAAGTGGAATTCCAGCTAGAGGCTTGATATTCTTTCCCGGAATTCCCTTAGAGCCGCCACGCGCACAGATCGTAACAAGCGTCTTCATGTTCTGAATCATCCCTTGATGTGTTTCACAAACTCTTGAACTTTTTTATAATCTTCATGTTTCCCGATATCGATCCAATATCCGATTATTGGAAAACGGATGACCTTATACTTCCGTGCGATCAGCAATTCAATATAATCAGTCGCGTCAAAAAAAGTGTTCGCAGGGATATGGTCCAGAAGCTTCCGCTTTATCAAATAAATGCCGGCATTAGCATAATAGTCAAATACAGGTTTTTCACGAAGCCCTTTGATGAGGATATCGTCGAGTTCGAGAATTCCATATTGGACGGGTACCGAATATGGAATTGCCGCCACAGCGAGATCAGCGTCATTCATTTGGAAGTGATTATAGAATTCTTCAAGGTCAATGTTCGTAAAGACATCTGAATTCATCACAAGAATTGTATCATGATGGAACTTGGAGATGTATTTAACCGAACCAATCGTTCCAAGGTATTCAGGTTCGCGCACGCAACAAATGGACGCGCCATTAGTTGCGTCAGCAAAGTGAGCCTCAATCTGCTCTGCGAGATAATTCACTGTGACATGGATGTGTTCGATGCCAAATCGCATAATCAGGTCGATATTATAGTCGATAATCGCTTTCCCGCCCACCTTGAGAAGCGATTTCGGAGTGTGCTCGGTCAGAGGCCGCAAGCGCTCCCCCTTCCCGCCGGCCATCAATACAGCATCGACCGGAAGGATAGACACTCTCTCGACAAGATCATATACCCTGAGGATCCTGCCGTCGTTATCGACGCAGGGCAGCAGCTTAATTCCTTTTTCCCTATAGGTCTTGATTTCCGCCGGTATGATTTTTTCCGCTGTGATCTTCACAAATTTTTTTTCCATGGCCGATTCGATCGAATCGGTGAGATTCCTTCCGAAGATCAAGGCTCTACGTATATCGCCGTCTGTGACCGTTCCTACCAACCGTTCATTGGTTTCGACAACAAATAGGCAAAGAACGTTATTGGACAGCCGATTCAGCGCGATCAGGCCATCCTTAATCGAAGCAGTCGAGTAAATAATATGTGGTGCATAATTTTTCATATTAGAGAGGATGAAACCTTTTCATCAAAAGATCTTTCGATCGTGATCGTTTAATAACCGAGAGGATTTCGACAGCTGTATTCCGCTTTTCATATGGATTTTCAACTTCCCGACTCCTTCTTTGCATTTCTGGTGAGAGCATGAGGCGGACCTTCTGTTGAATATCTTCGAATGACGGTTCGCAGTTGATGACTGAGTCTGCGTAGATTCTCCCCCGTTGGCGGGAGCCGATATTCACTGTCGGAATTCCGAAACACGGAGCCTCAAGCACACCGCTTGAAGAATTCCCGATGACGCCTTCAACGAATTGAAGCGCAGAAAAGTAGCGAAGCTGACCCAGCGAAGGAACAAATGTCGCTCGCTCGTTGTGGTTATTCACAAATTCGTTGATCATGCGCATGATGATTCGTCCGTCTGTATCGGAATTCGGATATGTAAAAACCATTCTTAACTCAGGCACCGACTCGAGTGCCCTGAGCAGATTCGCGAATTGTTCCCCGGCGGGCATCCATTCCATTGTTGCGGGATGGAATGTCACAAGGGCACAGTGTTCTCCGAATGAAAAACTGATGTCTTTTTCGAGTTCGGCTCTGCCTAATAAGTGCATCTGCCTGAGATTATCTATTCCAATAGCACCGACAGTATAAACATTCTGCGGATCTTCGCCAAGCTGTACTACTCGTCTGCGATGATCCTCGGTGGAGGTGAAATGAAGATGGCTCATTTTGGTGATCGCATGGCGCATTGCGTCGTCATATGCACCCTCCGTAATCTCCCCTCCATGGAGGTGCGCCACGGGGATCCGATAGAATAATGCCGCCGTCACCGCCGCAAATATTTCGAAGCGGTCGCCCAACACAAGGATCAGATCAGGGCGTAAATCTTCATAGGCATCGGCAAAGCCGATCGTCGCCAATCCGGTAGATTTCGTCGTTCCGTTGGCCGTATCAGAAGAAAGCAGCATTTCGACTTTCTTCGCGATGGTGAAACCGTCATTTTCAATTTCTTTATAGGTCAGCCCGAATTCGGGTGAAAGATGCGTATTCGTCGCAATGATTTGCAGCGTCAATGCATCATCATCGTCAATAAGCTTCATAAGGCGGCTGAGCAGCCCATACTCCGCTCTGCTTCCTGTAACGACACAAATTTTCATCATGGCTCAATTAATTCATCTTGTCGATAATCCCTGGTCGCCAATTTCCCGATGAACTCATCCCAGCGCATGGGCGAGATACCATTGCCTGGGCGCTTGCTCGTCAGATTTTCAGTCGTAAAAACTTCACCGTTCGCGATCGCCCGCGATGCAACAATGCTTTTTCGTACCGCGATACGGTTTTCGATTTCGGCGCTCGTCGGTTTTTTTTCTCCATTCCCCATGGCAAGTTCAATTTTCCTGATTCCCTCAACCATTTTCTGTAATTCGATCGGATCGAGTGACGCCTTATGATCGGGACCGTTCATTGTTTTGTCCAATGTGAAGTGCTTTTCAATCACCGATGCGCCCATTGCGGCAGCGGCTAAGGCAACTTCAATCCCCTCAGTGTGATCGCTATATCCTACCTTCACATGAAAAATGCGGGCAATCGTATCCATCACCTTTAAATTGACGCCAATGAGTGGCGCTGGATATTCCGTAGAGCAATGTAATACGGTTATATCCTCGACAGGCACTCCCTCCCTCAGGATGCGAAGCGCCGCGCCAACTTCATCCAAGTCAGCCATTCCCGTGCTCATGATGACAGGCTTTCCTTTGCCTGCGACATGTCGAAGATAGGGGTAATTCGTAATTTCGCCGGACGGAATTTTAATTATCGGGATTCCAAGTTTCTCCAATAAATCGATGCTTTCAATATCGAACGCTGTTGAAAGAAAGCGTATGTCCCTCTGCAACGCATATTCAATGAGCTCTTCGTGCATTGCAGCCGATAATTCAAGCTGCTTCAGCATCGTATATTGCGATGTATTATCATTTCCCGTATTTGTTCGTTGATACCGGGCTTTGGGAGCGATTGTACTTGTAAGGTTTTCAGTTTTGAAGGTCTGAAATTTTACAAAATCGGCTTGCGCCCGCGCAGCGGTATCAATGAGCCGTTTTGCCAACTCGAGCGATCCATTGTGATTGACTCCCGCTTCGGCAATGATGATCGTTCTATCGCTCATCTTCGCTCCGTTTTATAGCTGGATTGCCGATATAGACACCCGGTTCTGTCGGTGCCCGTAAAATACTCGCCCCGGCTGATACGATAATACCCTTCGGAAGAACGATATTATTGGCAATAACAGCGTTGCTTCCGATAAATGATTGATCCCCGATTTCTGCTTGCCCATTCACAACCGCATGTGTCGAGATATGGCAGAAATCACCAATAACAGCCTCATGCTCGACAAGCGCTCCGGTATTGATGATGCAATGTTTGCCCACACGGGCATTTGCATTGATGAAGACGTTGTGCATAATAATCGTCCCTTCATCAATCACGGCAGAAGAACTCACATATGCCGAAGAACCCATGATCACGGGGAATTTTCCGCCAGAGGCTTTGATACTACGAAAGAGCGTCATCCGTTTTTCGGCTGATCGAATCTGGCCCATAGTCAACAAAAAATTTTTACACCGAGAGGAGAGTACGCGAATATCGTCGTCGGTTCCGATTACCGGAATATTCAGGACAGTTGTGCCAACTTTTTCTTGCTTATCTAAAATCCCGATGATTTCAAATTTATTTACAGATTTGAGCACCTCAATACATGAAATACAATGCCCTCCTCCGCCGATTAACAGAATAGGTTCCATGGTCATATCACACTGCTTGGAATATTGATTAATCGTGATTCCAGCCATTTCGCATTTGGAATATCGGCGCAGTAACAATGGGCATACATGTCGAGCCGGTTCATCAACTGCCATGCCGGACGGGTCATGATGCCGTTCGCATTTGTATACTCCAAAACGGCATCTCGCTCATTCTGTGTTTTACAGATAATCGCATTGAGCCAATAGTTAGAAACAGCTCCGGAAGGCTCATCAACAAATTGATATTCAGTGGCAGAAAAAAACTCCTTATAACGGGCAGCAAGATCCCTTTTTGAGCGAAGAAATTTCGGTAACTGTTCCAACTGTGCCACTCCGAGCGCAGCATTCAGATTTGGCATCCTGTAATTGTAGCCGATCTCATCGTGCACGAATGCCCACGGATGCGGAATTTTAGCTTGAGTGGAGAGATGTTTGGCCATCCTGCCTAGTTCTTCATCCATAAACAACAACATCCCACCGCCTCCCGTTGTAAGAATCTTGTTGCCATTAAAGCTTACGACTCCAATTTTCCCGTAAGTTCCCGTATGCCTTCCCTTATAAAAACTCCCCAGAGATTCAGCGGCGTCTTCAATAACCGGGATTTTGTACCGATCGCAGATCGCAATGATTTCATCAATCCTTCCCGGATGACCGAACGTATGCATCGGAATACATGCGGAAATTGGTTTTCCTGTCACGGCGTTAATCGTTCTGCCCGATGATTGATCGGCGTATGTAGTCGTCTCAAGAAAGTGTAATAATGCCCCTGGTGACAGCCCCAAGGTATCTCTGTCAACATCGACAAATATCGGCGCGGCATCGCAGTATGCTATTGCATTCGCCGTTGCAATAAATGTCAACGGTTGCGTAATCACCTCTGTTCCTTTTTCCACGCCAACAAGACGCAGCGCCAAATGAATAGCATTGGTTCCATTCACACAGGCGACTGCGCGCTTGACACCTGTATAGGCGGCCATTTGTTCTTCAAATTCAGTCACAAACTTCCCAACGCTCGATACAAAAGTCGATTCAATACATTCGGCGATGTATTCTTTTTCATGGCCACGAAAGACAGGAGCATGAAGAGGAATCTGTCCATCGGCTTGTTTATATAGCTGACGAATGAATCGTACTATCTCAGAATGACTTGGCATACAATACGGTTTGCTCTGCCCCAATCACAACGATCAGAGGTTATAAATTTGGGATTTGTATTTTTTTAAGTTCTCCGCGTTCTTGAACCATGCACAGGTCATTTTCAAACCCTCATGCAGCGGTACTTGCGGTTCGTAATTGGTCAATTGCATGATCAGACTGTTATCGCCACATAATCGGAACACTTCAGAATTCTTCGGGCGCAATCGCTGTTCATCAGTGACGAAGCGAATGTCGCTTTGCATAATTTTTCGGACCATCTCCAACACATCCTGCATTGAGATTTCTGAGTTGGATGCGATATTTATTTCTTTCCCTATTGTCACATCTGATGTCGCAATGGACCAGAATCCCCGGCACGTATCCGTCACGTAATTAAAATCCCGTGTGGGTGACAAATCACCCAATTTGATTTCCTTTTGACCGCTGGCAATCGCTGAAATAATGGTAGGCAGAATAGCGCGCGCCGATTGTCGCGGCCCATACGTGTTAAATGGTCGGGCAATTGTAACCGGCAGTCCGAACGAATGATGAAAGCTCATTGCAATCGCATCAGCTCCAATCTTTGAGGCCGAATAGGGCGACTGAGGTTGCTTGGGGTGCTTCTCATCGATCGGGATATACTGCGCGGTGCCATAGACTTCGGATGTGGATGTAATAATGACTCGTAGTCCTCCCGCTTCCTTGGCGGCTTGACAGACGTTGAATGTTCCTTTTATATTTGTGTCGATATAACTGTCCGGAGCCTGATAGGAATACGGAATTGCAATTAGGGCAGCCAAATGGAATACAATATCGACACCCTTCGTGATTTCTCTCACAAAAGACGCGTCTCGAATGTCACCGCAGACGATTTCAAGACGATCGCTCGTCGGAATATCCTCAAGCCATCCCCAATGATTGAACGAATTATAATACGATAAGGCACGAACCTTACAGTCCGTTTTCAGCAAAAATTCTGTCAGATGGGAGCCAATAAAACCATCTGCCCCGGTAACCAGAATATTCATCATATCCCATTATTTATTGGTGTTACAACTCTTGATGTTTAAGTGCTTTAAAATAGGCAGAGACCTTTTCACCGAATTCATGTTGTAGCACAACGTAACTTATGGAGCTCACAAACGCGATCATGAACGACGAAAGAACAATAATACTTCGCGTTGGTTTGTTTTTTTTGGCAGCAGGAATCGCGGGATCCATGACGTTGATAATCGGCATGTTCTTGATCTCTTCTATTTTAATTAATTCGAACTGCTTTTTTAGTTCGATAAACAATGTCGAATTGATTTGAACGTCGCGGGCTAGCCGATCTTGTTCAAGGATTAAAAGCGGGGATCCGGCAATAGAGCGGTTTTTTTCCCGAAACATCATCATTCGGTTTTCCGAGGAAGCGAGGTCCTGCTTCACTTCACCCAGCCGGGCTTCAATCCATTGACGTTGATGCGTCGCATGGGTGGTACGCTTTGTACGCATAAATATATCGAGTCCGGCCGTAATGCTATTAATAATATCAGCGGTAAGTTGTGGTTCTTCGGTTTCCAGCATTAATGTGATAACGCTTGTTTTATAATCCATTGAGACTTCAAGGTTCTCTCTCAATAGTTCAAGCGTTTTTTCATATTCCAATGCCGGCGTTTTCTTTCGGATTTTGAAGAATTCGATGAGATTCACCGAATCCTTGAATGCAACGGTTTGATATTTTTTATAGATAACCGGCTTGAGAACTGCTTCACTTTTCAAGATGACAGGATACAGCTTCACTGGAGACGTTTCGCCAGGACCGACTCCTGCCATCGAGACTAAATCAGCCAGTCCACCCAATCCGGCTAGTTTGCTTTTATCAGTTTCGGGAAGAATCACCGATGTTGACCTGAATGATTCAGGCAAGATCAGCGAAATGATAATTGCTGCAATTGTCACCCCGGCAGTAGCAAAGGAAATAAATTTTTTCTTCTTTATAAGAAGTGAGATAATTCCTAACAGACGAACCGAAGAAGAACGATCTCTGCTAGACGCTTGATTGAAATTTTCGGCCACTGGTTTACCAGATTAAAGGATGTGAATGATGAGTCTCGGCACAGTACATCGTGAATTATCACATTTATTTTGTGATCTGGACGATCACGACCATCATTGTTGCCAGACTGGCAAAGATGGTCGCCCAATCTCTAAGAATGGGAAGAGTTTTGTCATCGCGTTCAACTTTAACAGGCACGGTAATGGTTGCTCCCGCCAAAATCTCTCCGTCGGCAAAAAAGAACCACGAAGGAGTCCACTTCCTGCCGTTTGGCTGCATGACAACAACTTTGTCTTTGTCGCCGGTCTCTTTTATGTCTCCTGCCTGACTCAGATAATAATTAAGGCCGGCACCCTCTTCGTACACAACAGCTGATGGAACGCCCACTTCTCCGCGCACATAGACGACGCGCGGATTCTTGTCGATGATGATCTGATCGCCTTCTACCAGTTCGATATTCGCCTTGTCACGCTCATCCTCAAGCGCGCTCCTGAAATTTACCGGCACGAGTCCCGCCCCACCGTAGGAACGCAACAACCTCGCTCCGTCGATATACGCGTTCTGCTTAAGCCCCCCCGCCCGCTTGATCACCGATGCCATCCGTTCTCCTTCAAACAGGATCGCATATGTTCCTGGGTACTTCACTTCGCCATTTACTGTCACAAGTTTTGTCGTATGAAAGTTCGGATTTGTCGGCACAAAAACATAATCATAGTCCTTCAGTTCGAAGTCGGCTCTCCGGTCTGTCTGCCAAAAATCCAGCGGGATCTCAACCGTGTACGACTTCGAATAGACAACTTCTGAGGTCGTATCCATTCGCGTGACAATTACCTCTTGTCCGAGTGCATTTTCAGCAAGACCTCCTGCCAGGACGAGTAAATCCGATACCATCAAATGTTCCGCTCGGACCATTGTTCCCGGTCTACGTACAGCCCCGCCAATTGTCACTGGATGTTCAGGGAAGAAATATTTTTTATTGTAAATCGTCACTTCATCTTCCGATTCGAGCTGCACATTATCAAGGGAATCACCTTCCATGGCCTTTGCTAAATTGAACGGAACGATCTCTATGCGTTGATTGGGAAGGACACGAAGAATATTGCCCCGCTCTTCAAATGTATCACTTAAATATCCATCGGCCATCTTCACCAGATCTCGAATGCGCATTTCTGGTGAGAGTTCAAATGTCCCCGGTTTTTTCACATTCCCCGAAATCGTGACGCGGTTCTGATAAAGTTCATTGATCTTCAGGATGGAAACGATATCACCGTCTTCGAGAACAAATTTGCTGTTTTGCAGCTCTTCAACCGATGCCAATTTGACGTCAATATCCAATATGTTCTTTTTGAATTTTTTACGTTCGGCGAATGGAATGATACGTTCCACGTGCACACGGTCAGTATATGATGTAAACTGTAAGCCACCTGCAAGCGTAAGAAGATCGCTTAACGTTTCTCCGGATCGTAATTCGTATATTGCAGGTCGCACGATGCGACCGGTTAGTGCTACCCGTTTCCCTGCTGGCTTGACGAAAATCACATCACCATCCTGAAGACGCATGTCTTTTGATTTGTCACCTCTCAATGCGAAATTATAAAAATCGATTATTGAAATAGCCTTATTCTCACGCAGGATTTGAATTTCCCGAAGTGAACCGTTGATCGTGGGCCCTCCTGCAACATACAGGCCGAGCAGTGCCGTGGACATCGAAGAAATAGCATATCCACCTGGCTTCTTCACTTCACCAAGTACAAAAACCTGCATTGACCGTAATTTCCCGATTGAAAGATCCAACCACGTGTTGGCTCCATTTGCTCCACCCCGAAGCCCGGAATAGAACGATGTCATTCGCGAGAGAAGCCGGGCTTTCAATTGTGCGATCGTCAATCCTTGGGCAACCACAGGTCCGACATTGGGAATTGTGATCTCGCCTTCCCGGTTGATGACAAGTTGCAGAAATAATTGTGTCTCTCCCCACATCGTGAGAAGCACTTCATCACCTGGGCCAAGAATATAATTCTGCGGGGTTGGTACATTTAAAACGGGTTCAAATGTGGATGCCGGGAAATTGAAAATATTGTAGCCGAAGAGACCTAAGCTCTCAGCATTTTTTCGTCCTTCGAATCCAGGCACAGACGTTCCAAATATCGTAGATTGAGATGTTAACGTCGAATCAAATGGTATCTGAATCTTGGAAGATGCAGGAGGAATTGATATTGATTGACCAGCCGTTCGCAAGGTATCTGTTGGATTTGGCTGATATTGTAACTGGGTCTGTACTTGTGTAGGTCCCTTTGAAGACAGATACTGTTCTAGGTTAATACCGTACTCCTTCGCTTTGGCTTCGGCTTCAGCTCGGGTCATGCCGGCTTCCTTAATTTTAGCATCAACCTGCTCCGAAGTCATTTTTTGAAGTTCTTTTTCGGCTTTTTCTTTTACTTCTGCTCTTTCTTGGGCGAAGACTGCAGGAACAGAGATTGAGTATGTAAGGAGAAAAAGACAAGTCAGAAGGACTAGATATTTACACATAGAAGGATGACCATTGAATAAGTAAAATAGTAACCTTGATCTATAAATGTACACGAAAACACAGCTAGATGCAAATTCGACAGCGGGAATGGGAATGAAAAGAGATATAAGCGGTCGTATAAAAAGGGATAGAATTTTCGTATTTACATCATATGGTAATATACAATTTCCTGAGTCAAAGGGAAGAGCACGAAGATTTCATTTTTTGGAATCTTCTCACTTACTTCGGATATTAATTATAATACCGATCTGACAGCAACAACATTTTTTATAAACAATAGGAATAATACTGATCAATTTTCGCTAAACGATGCAGCATCAGCGCCAGCTCTCGCATGTGATAATCACCCCACATCGATGATTCACTGCACATGATCGCGCGGCCGGCCGGTACGTGGTCCCAGCCGTTCGGACGATGATAGACTGAATGAAGCAGCAGACCCTGATGCGCCGGATCTGCGGACAGATATGGTTCAGCAAAAAGCGTCCGGGCAATTGTCAATCCGGCATGCAAATATCGATCTGCTCTGGCGGACAATGCCTGCAGCGCTTCGACGTCTGGTGCCGTCTGGGTATCGGCCCCCTGATGTTCCATGCGCCCCGGTGCCGACTTTGCAGGCAATTCCCGATGTGTCCTGCCGCCCAATATCCTCTGTCCGGCCGATGCCTGTCGCTCAAGAAATTTTCCCAGACGCACAAACGCCTGCGCCGCAATGACGGAGGCCGAGCTGTCAACCGGTTCATAGTCGTTGTACGGATCGGCCGGCCGGCCGAGATAATCCCCCATCTTCGCCAGTCCCGGCGCGCCGGTGTCCCAATACACAATGCCGTCAGTTGTGGAATTGTCTATGTAAAAGTCCGCCGTCGCTTCCGCCACCTCGACGAAGCGCGCGATCACTTCGGATTTCGTTCCGTATCCTTCGAATTCACTTTCGGGCAGCGTCGCCAGAAATTCAAGCTCTTCGGCAAATCCCAACATGACCCACGCGAGTCCGCGCGTCCACGTCGAAAAGGGTGAATACCCCTGCTGCGTGCTCGGACAGCGATACGAACCGTCGTTGAGATTGAAGATCGATTCGTGTGCCACTCGACCGCGAACGTCGTACGCGTCACGCCCGTTTCCAAAGTACACATTATACTTCGCCGTGCTTTCCGCATGATGCAACGCCCGGTGCAGCAGATTGATCCTCCGGTCCCTCTCGCCCATCAATGCATGCCCAAGCTGATGAGCAATCATGAGCGATCGCATGGATCGAATCGTGTCTGAAAAGAGCGAATGCGGTCCGTTGAATGAATAGATATACCCATGCTCATGCCGGAACGGATCCGATTCGCTTTCAGTCTCGGTGGAGTGTGAAAATTCGACAGACTGTGAAGGATTCACGGATGGCCCAATGCCAGCGGACTGCGAAGGTCCAATGGACGGCGCAGTATTTGAGGGGCCGCTCCTCTGCGCCTCGCTGATGCTCGTCCACCTCGCTGCCTGCACGGCGCCCGAGATCTTCAGCGCGAGCTCGTAAAAATTTTTCTCCCATGCGTTCTCCGCAATCTTTCCCTCGCGCATGAGACGAAGCAGATTCCCGTACGTGCTCACATTGTTGAATCCATGATCGTGCACGCCCGTGTGACTCACGTGCGAAGCCATGCGCGATACAGTCTCGTTTCTTCCGTATTCGAGCATCGCCTTGTCACCGGTCGCATCGAATTGAAGTATCGCAGATCCGAATTGAAATCCCTGCGTCCACTCTGTCCACCCTCTCGATGTGTATGCGCCGTCAACAGTGAAGACAGGCGTGCCGTTCTCCGGTTTCCATGTTTTTCGTATCGATGCAATCTTCTGCGCCGATAGTTCAAAGACGCGCGTGACCGCAGGAAAAAGTACGGAAGGAGTCAGTGTTGTGTCGATCGTCATCATATGCGTATAAAGGTGAAGCAGGGCGAAATAGCATTTCGCCCTACAATCCGACTATGTTACAGGCGTTTAAGGTGAAAACCGCCGTCGATGTGTATCACGCTGCCGGCCGAAAACGGGAAATTGTTGTTCAGGATCGACACGGCCGCCATGCCGACGTCGTCCGCTGTCCCCCACCGGGACTGCGGGACGACGCCTTCCGCAAGCATCCGGTCGTACTGCTCCGTGACGCTCGCGGTCATATCGGTCGCCATGATGCCCGGTCTGAGTTCCATCACCAGGATTTTTTCAGGGGCCAGACGCGTAGCCCAGAGCTGCGCGGACATTGAAAGCGCGGCTTTTGAAATGCAATATTCTCCCCGGTTGACCGAGGCCGTGTCGGCTGAAATTGATGTCACGAAAATCACAGACAGTCCCGCGGGAAGAAGCGGGATCGGAAGCGTCGACAGCCAATGGTTCACCACGGCCTGCGTGATGAAATGAGGTCCGTAAAGATTCGTCTTGATGACCGTGTCGAAGTTTTCTTCTGAGGTGGTCGTCACATCGGCCCGCACAATGGCGCCGATACCCGCGTTGTTCACAAGCGCATCGATGCGGCCGAATGCTTTGAGCGTTTGCTCGACCAGATGTGTTCGCTCCTCAGGCAGTGCAATGCTCGCGCGTATCGGTATGAACCGCTGATCATCCGATATTTTCTGCTCCTCGCACAGTGAGGCGGCTTCTTCGGCTGCGGCGCGATTACCCGCGTAATTAATCGCGACTGAATATCCGGCGCGCGCGCAATGTATTGCAATGCCCCGGCCGAGTCCACGGCTCGCACCGGTAATGAGTATGACGGGTGATGACATAAAAATAATGTATTGTGAATTGGGCGCAGTAGGGCGAAATGCCATTTCGCCTGCAGCCCGGAGGGCTGCTGATTTTTTTGGGCGAGATAGCATCTCGCCCTACAGTTCATTGATTTGGCTGCAGTAGGGCGAAATGGCATTTCGCCCTATAGTTTAGAATTATTTGGGAAGTTCAAGTCCCGGCACACGCCACTGGAAGTCGGGATCGACGTACGGCGTGTCGTTCTCATGCCCCTTCATCAATCGCAACTTCAGTTTGAGATGCTCACCGAAGTTCCTGTAATAAATGAATGTCGTCTCGCCCACGTCGGACATGATCATCCAATGCGTTTTCGCCGTTTCCCAATGGTTCAGAAGCGCCTTCGTGTTGTCGATTTCATCCAGCACCATATCGCGCAGCACTTTTCTGCACCACTGGCGCTCCTTCGCATCCTTCGTCTCCAGATATCCGTGCACTCCGGCAATCCACGCCGTCACATTGCGCTGATTCCTGTACCAGCACTTGAGCGCGAATATCCTGTCGTAGAGATCTGTCGCCACCGCCATCGCCTGTTCGGCCGCTGCCGCCGTTTTTTGCGCCGCCAATCGCGACTGATCGGTTGCGGCGTCCGCCACTGTTGCCAGAGCCGCCGTCTGATCGGCTGCCGCACGTTTCTTCATCGACGCCGCACACGCCACGGCTTTCTCAATCTGCGGTATCACGTTGGCATCGATCAGCTCGAGACATCGCTTCGCATCCTGAGGGGTCGAGAGCTCGAAGCCCACGTCGTACCTGAAATCAACACGACAGCGATTGTGCGGCGTGGCGAGCATGAACTGTTCATAATACCGGCGCTCGGCTTCCGGAATTTTTTCGATGTTCGGAATGATGGGTCGCGTGAATGTGCGATACCAGACGCCCCATCCGGAATAGATCTGCACCGGAACGGGAAATCCCCTGTACGCCTCATCGGATAAATTCCAGACCGTGACCAGGTCTCCGGCCAGCTTCGGTCCGATCCACGCCGCGGCCTTTTGATTCAGGAAAGTTTCGAGCGAGAGCGCGCGATCGGCCTGGAATGCGCGCATCAGCTCTTCGTTGATGTTATACGGCGCGAATGACAGGGGCGTGACGCCCCCGCTCATTGCGGCTGTCGTCACATCCTGCTCCGCCATCGCCGTCAGTTTTTCGAAGACGAGTTTCGGGAATGGAATGCCGATCAGCGGTTCGTGATTCCACACCGTGGACGGCCAGAAATAAATATCGGCCTCGCTTCCCTTCGCGCGAAGTTCATTGATGACGTTCTTTTCCTCCGGCGCGAATGCGTTGAAGAGCGCCGTGCCGGCAACCGAGCGGCGTTCCTTATACTGCGGATGCGTGTAGTTCACATCCCATCCTTTCGAGACGAGTGACGACGCTTCGACGTCGATGCCGTCTTCAAGCTGAGCCCAGATGTACTTCTGCTCGGTTGCGAAGGCCTCGAGCCTGAGCATCGTCCTGAATTTCGGATTTACCTTGCGGCCTGCATCGCGCAGCAGACGATGAAATCGAATGAGATTGTTCGCAGCAGCTTCGCCGATCTCGGTATCACCCTTCCATTCGCGTATCAC
>DATGXR010000385.1:0-3719 GCA_035298825.1 Bacteroidota bacterium | reverse complement strand
AGACCACAGAATATGCGCATCGAGTTCGATGCCGAAATGATCAAGAGTCCGGGCGCGGCTCCGATGATTGCGACATCGGAGCAGATGAACTTCTTTGGAAATTATTCCAGGATTTTTTTCATGAAGGCAAGCAAATTCTTTATCCCGTTCAGAGTGCTGCACGCGTATGCAGATCAGCAAGCGACGTTCGTCGTGAGAGTTGCGGGATTATTCAATGCAGTCGATCTTTCGGGAGAAGAACTGACCCGGACCGAAACCGTGACACTGCTCAATGACATGTGCCTCTTTGCCCCCGGGAATCTTTATGACAAACGACTCTCCTGGAAGGAAGTCGATTCCTTGTGCTCACAGGTGACGATCACAAACGGCCCGTACACGGTCTCAGCGTTACTCTATTTTAATATGGCGGGAGAGCTTGTCAATTTCGTATCAGACGACAGATCGGCCCTGCAGGATGACGGAACATTGCGCAAGGCGCGATGGTCAACTCCGGTAAGTGGCTACAAGGAAATTGACGGAAGGAAAATCCCAACACTCGGAAAAACCATCTGGCATTATCCTGAGGGAGATTTTACATACGGGACATTTACACTGAAAACCATCGCGTATAATGTGCAGGCACCCCACTAACTGACTCGCTCATCACATTTACTTAAGCCCACTGATTGACTAAAGGAAAATATCGCCATGAAAAAGACAATCATCACAGCAATGCTCATTGTACAATCCACGCTGCTTCTTTCCAAACCCGTTGCCGATGCCGACACAACCGCTTCTGCGCATTCAACATATGAAGTGCAGAAGACGTTTGAAGCAGAAAGTCTCTTTCCGATGTTTTTGACGAATGGGTACCATTTCTGTGCCGCCTATCGATTCAATCACTTCAGAGTCAGGATCAGTGTCATCAACGGAGGCACCTATGACGCAGAACCGGCGGGAGTCTCGAATGCTCAGGGCGATTTCAAACGGTATTATAAACCCTCACCCGGCGTGTTTTTTGGATACAACGTGTGGAAGAATCTCGAAGTGTACACGTTTCTTGAGGGACACACATTTCAGATTGAACAGAAAACAACGGGCATGAAACAGGACATGAAAAGCCTTGATTTTGGCGGCGGTGTGTCGTATCAATTTTTTATCGGACGAGTCTTCTACATTCAGCCCGGTGCTCACATCTATCTGCGCGAGAGGAAAACCCTTCAATTCGCAGGCGCATTATACCGAATCCCTGGAGTCGATCTTGCACCGGTCATACGGATTGGATTCAGACTGTGGGAGAAGGAATAATCGTCACCCACGTCCTCTCTCGACCAAGAATGCACAATGCCTCCGGGCTTTCTGCAACTTCGACGGGGATTTGCCGTAGGAAGGGAAAGATGGTCATCATCCATATGGAGGACTCTATGAGACTACTTTCTCTTCTGGTAGCATTGTCTTTTCTGTGTATTTCTTCGGCTACGTCTCAGATCTCACGCGAGATTCATAAAACCCTTCCGCTGAAATCGGACGGACGCCTTGTGATCGACACCTATAAAGGATCCATCACCGTCAGGACTCATGACAAACCGCAGGTGGAAGTGGATGTGCGCATCGAATCGGACGATTCGAATTCAAGGGAAGCCGAAATGGATGTGAAGGATACGGAAATCGATATCGACGGCTCGGACGCCGAAGTGACATTGCACACAAGCTATAAGGATTTGGAGCGTGAGCGTCATACAGGGTTCTGGAACAACATTTTCCATTCTTTTGAATTTTCAAATTCGCTGCCGCTTGTGCACTACACGATCAAGATGCCGCGGACAGCGGAACTGAGAATCAAGGATTATAAATCACGCACGCGGATTGACGATCTTCGTTCGGACCTCACGTTCAAGACATATAAAGGAGAAGCGGAAATCAACAATCTCCTCGGCGGCATTGAGTTGGAAACGTATAAAGGGACCGTGCACATTTCATTTTCTCATCTCAGTTCCGACAGCCGCATCGAGACACAAAAAGGCTCGATCACGATCGCAGTGCCGAAGGGTGACAAATATGATCTGCTGACAAATTTCGGCAGGCGTGTCAATTTTTCAACCGACTTTGACGTCCAAAGAATTGAACGAAATAAGAAACACAATCACTATGACTACCAGGCAAATATCCACGGCGGCGGTCCCAGGCTTCGACTCACAAGCGAGAAAGGTGAGATGCGGCTCGTAGAAAAATAAACAGACCATACGCCGTAAGCGTCTACTCCTTCCTTAGCAGTCGAATTGTGCAGAATGCCGATAATGGCATTGGCTCCGCATTTTACTGCCCATCTGCTCTGTCCATTATCCTTTCGCATCTCCCCGTTGCGAGCGACATCATTCTGTTTGCGGCTCACGCTTCTCATATTTCGAGGATCGTGTGGGATTGATTATGCTTATTATTGTGTTATGATAAAAAGCCTATGTGTCCCATTCCTCAGGGATGAGAAAGGCCGAGAGCAAGTTTCGTTCCCTACCCGAATGTTCTGCCGTTTTTTTGAAAAAAGGATAATGCAAATTTACCGATCCCCTACGAGGTAACAGCATGAAAAAGAGCACAGCCACAACATCGGCGGTCGACGAATCCCCTTCTATGCTAATCGACGCCAAAATCAAGGAACTGAACGACTGGAGGGGCAGAACACTTTTTCATCTCCGAGCGCTTATCAAACAGGCAGACCCTGAGGTGGTCGAAGAGTGGAAGTGGAACGTACCGGTCTGGTCTCACAGCGGAATTATCTGCACCGGTGAAACCTATAAAAATGTCGTGAAGCTGACGTTCCCGAAGGGCGCTTCACTTGAGGACCCTTCGGGACTCTTTAATTCCAGCCTTGAAGGCAACGTCCGGCGCGCGATCGATTTTCGTGAAGGCGAAGACATCGATGAGATTGCCTTCAAGGCGCTCATACGCGAGGCGACAACACTGAACAACTCAAAGGCCGGATAAAAAAACCTCATGTAAAAATCCCGCATACTATTCGAAAGGAGCACAAAAATGAGTGATGCAAACAAATGCCCAGTCACAGGTCCTCGTGGCAGAGGCACATCGAATAAAGAATGGTGGCCAAATCAGTTGGCCTTGGGCATCCTCCATCAACACTCCCGGACATCCAACCCCATGGATCCGGGCTTCAACTACGCCGACGAATTCAGGAAGCTTGATTGGCCGGCGCTGAAAAAAGATCTCTTCACATTAATGACAACATCCCAGGAATGGTGGCCCGCCGATTGGGGGCATTATGGAGGATTATTCATTCGCATGGCCTGGCACAGTGCAGGCACGTACCGCACTGCGGACGGACGCGGCGGCGCAGGCTCAGGCAGTCAGCGCTTTGCACCGCTCAACAGCTGGCCGGATAATTGCAACTTGGACAAGGCGCGCAGACTCCTGTGGCCGATCAAACAGAAATATGGAAATTCAATTTCATGGGCTGACCTGATGATCCTTGCCGGCAACTGCGCACTCGAATCGATGGGCTTCAAGACGTTCGGCTTCGGCGGAGGCCGCGTGGATATCTGGCAGCCTGAAGAGGACATTTACTGGGGCGCTGAAACAACCTGGCTTGGTGACAAGCGTTACAGCGGCGAGCGCGAACTTGAAACTCCACTGGCCGCCGTGCAGATGGGATTGATCTATGTGAATCCTGAAGGCCCGAATGGCATTCCCGATCCTGTTGCATCGGGCCGCGATGTGAGAGAAACATT
>DATGXR010000384.1:0-3148 GCA_035298825.1 Bacteroidota bacterium | reverse complement strand
TTTCATCCCAAGCACTTCATCGTATTTTGGATTAACGGGAAACACCGTATATCCATGATTGACAAGATATTTTGCGATCTCGCCGCTGTCGCGCCAGGGTTTGGGCGAGGCTCCGACAACGACGATCGTCTTCGCGCTTTCAAGGAGACGGCGCAGGCCGTCGTCATCAGTAATCATGAGACTCTCCTTTTTTCATACTCCCATAACACGCATCAGAGAAATTTTGTTCGGCGCCGTACAGCTAGTTTCGTTTCACTCCGAAGCAATCGCTGAGACGGCGCCGCGAAAAAATATCCCTATGCGTACGATTCCGTGGGCGGGCAGGTACAGACGAGCTGTCTATCGCCGTACGTATCGTTGACGCGCCCGACCGCGGGCCAGAATTTGTTCGACTTCAACGCCGCAACGGGATAGACCGCCTTTTCGCGCGAATACGGATGCGTCCATGCGTCGCTTGTGGCGACGGCGGCCGTGTGGGGCGCATTCTTGAGCACGTTATCCGTTTTGTCGGCAACACCAGCGATAATCTCTTCTATCTCTTTCTTGATCGACAGAAGCGCATCGCAGAATCTGTCGAGTTCGACAAGCGGTTCGCTTTCGGTTGGCTCGATCATGATCGTGCCTGCCACCGGGAACGATACCGTCGGAGCATGGAACCCATAATCCATCAGCCGCTTTGCGATATCGCCCACTTCAACACCGGAGACGGATTTATATTTTCTCATATCGACGATCATCTCATGCGCGACGCGTCCCTTCGATCCCACATACAGAATGTCGAAATCCTTTTCAAGGCGCGCCTTGATGTAGTTCGCATTGAGGATCGCATATTTCGTCGCGTCTGCCAATCCCGCTGCGCCCATCATTTTGATGTAGGCATAGGAAATCAACAGCACATCGGCGCTGCCCCAGGGAGCCGCCGAAACCGCTCCGATGCTCGAACCGCCGTTCAGGTGAACGACCGAATGTCCGGGCAGAAATGGCGTGAGATGCTTCGCCACACAGATCGGTCCCATGCCGGGTCCGCCGCCGCCGTGGGGAATGCAGAACGTCTTGTGCAGATTGATGTGGCAGACGTCGGCGCCGATGGCTGCGGGACTTGTGAGTCCGACCTGCGCATTCATATTGGCGCCGTCCATATAGACCTGGCCGCCGAAGCCGTGCACGATGCGGCAGATATCACGGATGCATTCTTCGAAGACGCCGTGCGTCGACGGATATGTCACCATGAGCGCCGCGAGCGTGTCTTTGTGCGCTTCGGCTTTTTGTTTCAGGTCCGCGATGTCGATATTTCCCAACTCGTCGCACTTGACAACGACGACGTTCATCCCTGCCATCACGGCGCTGGCCGGATTCGTGCCATGGGCAGACTGCGGAATGAGCGCGACTGTACGCTGCGGTTGTCCCGCATGCAGGAAATAATTTCGTATCACCATGAGTCCCGCAAATTCTCCCTGCGCTCCGGCATTGGGCTGAAGCGAGACACCGTCGAAACCCGTGATGGCCTTGAGATCGTGTTCCAGGCCTGAAAATATTTTCGCGTACCCGTTCGCCTGATTGAGCGGGGCAAACGGATGCATGTCGGCAAATTCGTGCCACGTGATCGGCATCATCTCCGTTGTCGCATTGAGTTTCATCGTGCAGGAGCCGAGCGGAATCATCGAATAATTCAGCGAGAGGTCCTTGCTTTCAAGCCGATGAATGTATCGCAGCATTTCCGTTTCGGAATGATGCGTGTTGAACACCGGATGCGTCAGATAAGCGCTTGTCCGCGCAAGCGAGGCCGGAATTTTCGATCCGACAGACGAGGCGATGCGTGTTGCATCCGACGCGTTGAACGTGCGGTTGTTGGCCTCGGCGAAGATCGCGATGAGCGCCGCAGCATCGTTGAGCGTTGTCGTTTCGTCAACAGCGATCGAAATCGTTTGCGCGTCAACGATGCGAAGATTGATCTGAGCCTCGAGCGCCTTGTCGATGATGAGCTGCGTACGCGATCCTGTGGTGATCGAAAGCGTGTCGAAAAATCCTTCATTCGTCTGCGCGTACCCGAGTTCGCGGAGCGCCGCATCGATCACGCATGCATGCAGGTGGATCCGCCGTGCGATCGCCGCGAGACCCTGGGGACCGTGATAGACGCCGTACATGCCCGCCATGATCGCAAGCAGCACCTGCGCCGTGCAGATATTGCTTGTGGCCTTCTCGCGTCTGATGTGCTGTTCGCGCGTCTGGAGCGCCATGCGGAATGCAGTATTGCCCTGGGCGTCGATCGACACACCGATGATGCGTCCCGGCATCGATCGCTTGTATTCGTCTTTTGTCGCAAAGTACGCGGCATGGGGGCCGCCATATCCCATCGGCACGCCGAAGCGTTGCGCGCTGCCGACAACAATATCGGCGCCGAATTCGCCCGGAGGCGTGAGCACGGCGAGCGCGAGAAGATCGGCCGCGACGGCCACATACACGCCCTGCGCATGCGCCGAGTCGATGAACGTCTTGTAGTCACAGGCTTCGCCGGAGCCGGCAGGATATTGCAGGAGTGCACCGAAGATATCGCCAGTAAATTCAACCGTGCGATGATCGCCGATCACAAGCTCGATGCCATGCGGCGCCGAGCGCGTGCGCAGCACATCGATCGTCTGCGGCCAGCATTCCGAAGACACGAAAAATTTCCGTCCCTTCTTCGGATTGATCGCAAGCAGCATCGCCATGGCCTCGGCTGCGGCGGTGGCTTCATCGAGGAGCGACGCGTTGGCCACGGGCATGCCGGTCAAATCGCAGATCATCGTTTGATAGTTCAACAGCGCCTCGAGCCGTCCCTGTGAGATCTCCGCCTGATAGGGCGTGTATTGCGTGTACCATCCCGGATTTTCGAGGATGTTGCGAAGGATCACTTTCGGTGTGATCGTGCCATAGTATCCCATGCCGATATACGAGCGGCAGACTGTGTTCTCGCGCGCCGTGCGTGCGATATGCTCCAGGACTTCAGTCTCTGTCATTGCCGCATCGAGAGGAAGGGGATTTGTAAGCCGTATGTCTGAGGGAAGTGTTTCTTCGATGAGCTGGTCGATCGTGGCAACGCCGATGCGTTCGAGCATGGCCGGTACTTCAGTATCTCGCGGACCCAGGTGTCGTTGTTTAAATTCTTCAG
>DATGXR010000383.1:0-5111 GCA_035298825.1 Bacteroidota bacterium | reverse complement strand
CGGATGATCGAAGACGGATTTCTGGACGAGGTGAAGTCGTTACGCGCTGAAGGGTACGACGAGCGCTATAAGGCGCTTCAGACTGTTGGGTACAAGGAAGCATTCGCCTATCTGCGGAACGAAATGACATTCGAGAGGATGGTCGAGTTGATGAAGCAGAACACGCGCCGTTTTGCGAAGCGACAACTTACCTGGTTCCGGTACGACGAGCGGATCACGTGGTTCAAAATTTCAGATGCATCCGAAATCACAACGATCGCCGACACAGTCGCCTCACGCCTCGCACACTAAACCATCGCGAAAGGGCATAACGTCCTTGCTCTTACGCCGACAATTCGAATAAGATCTCTGTCAGCAGCTTCGTAAAATTCTTTTTCACCATATTCGCCGTCTCGGTCACTTCGACGTGCGACAATTTTTCTTTCGAAATTCCCGTCGCCATATTCGTGATGCATGAAATGCCGAGCGTTTTCATTCCGCACTGCGCTGCAACCATCACTTCAGGAGCGGTCGACATGCCCACGGCGTCGGCTCCGGCTGCGGTCATCATCCTGATCTCGGCCGCCGTTTCATACGTCGGGCCCTTCGTCCAGCAATACACTCCTTCACGCGTCTGTATCCTGTTTGTTTCGGCCACACGTTTCGCCATGGCGAGCAATCCCGGATCGAATGACGGGACATTGCGCCTCAACAACACGTCGGGTTCGCCGACCAGCGGATTTTCGCCTGTGAAGTTGATGTAATCGCGTATGAACATCAGATCACCCGGCGTGAAGAGGCGATTGATGCCGCCGGCCGCGTTTGTGACCAGCAATAGTTCCGCTCCGAGCGCTTGCGCCACGTGTATCGGGTAGACAACTTTGTGCAAGTCTGCACATTCATAAAAATGCACACGGCCTTGAAACACAACAAGTTGAGCCGAACGTCTTCCGCCGTTTTCGAGCATGCCGAAAAGCAACCGTCCCGCATGTCCCTGCACAGACGAAGTGGGGTAATGGGGGATCTCGTTGGCACTCAGTGCAATTGTTCCAGTGAGGTGATCGCCGAAATCTCCGAGTCCCGATCCGAGCACGAGTGCGATCTTTGGAACGGCGGTCGTGCGCGTTCGGATGTAGGAAACGGATTCCTGTAAATTCGTATTCATATCACGCTTTCGGCGGCTCGTAACAGTGTCGGCAGCGGGCTTCGTATGCACCCTTTGCACCGACGACGACGCGTTCGCTCGAATCGGTCGTGCGCTGCGTGCGATCGGCGGGATTTCCACAGACCATGCAAATGGCGAGAGTTTTGGTCACATACTCCGCTACCGCCATCAGTTGCGGCATTGGTTCGAACGGCTTGCCCCGATAATCCTGGTCGAGTCCGGCGACGATTACGCGTTTACCATTATTTGCGAGCTCCTCGCAGACGTCGACAAGGTCGGGACCGAAGAACTGTCCCTCGTCGATGCCGACCACCTGCGCATCGGCTGCGAGCGGAAGGATTTCCGACGCGCATTCGATCACGGTTGATATGAGCGACTGTTCACTGTGCGACACGATCTGATTGGTGCTGTAGCGATTGTCGATCCTCGGTTTAAAGATGAGAACTTTCTGACGGGCGATCTGAGCACGGCGAAGGCGGCGTATGAGTTCTTCTGTCTTTCCGCTGAACATACAGCCGGCGACAACTTCGATCCATCCGGTATTTTGAGGCATTGAGTGCAGTGTGGCTTCCATAAAGTAGTAGAGGACGTGATGTGTTCTCGAAGAAAATTGAATTGCCGAAAAATATAGACAAATCACGTCCTAATTTCAATACCTATTTCTCATGGCGTGATAAAATCTCGTCACGCGAGCGTTTCTTTTCTCACAGCAAGAAAAATCTTGTCATGCGAGCGTCAGTTTTATCATGGCGCGTTACAATCTCGTTATGCGAGCGTCACTTTTGTGAGCTCGGGCGGACAATTGACGCGGAAGGGAAGTCCGACCGATCCGATTCCGCGATTCACGTACATCTGTGTGCCGTTTTGCTTGTAGAGGCCCCACACATATTTCGAGAACAGCGAGGCAGGAGTGATATATGTATCGTTGATCTTCGCAAATACGATCTGTCCCCCGTGCGTATGGCCGCTGAAGACGAGATCGAATTGATTGTTCGAAAACTCATCCATGAAATACGGCTTATGGCACAGGAGAATCCGCGGCGCGTCGTTCGAGACGCCGCTCAGTGCGCGGCCGATGTACTCGGCGGGTTTGACACCGCGCCCGATATCGTCCACCCCGACAAGATTGATGAACGCGTCGCCTCGTGTGATCTTCACCGTGTCGTTCCGAATCAATTTCACGCCGCAGCCGTCGACTTCCTTCGCGACAGTCTCGACATCAGCGAAATAATCATGATTTCCAAGCACACCGTAAACGCCGTGAGGCGCATTCAATTGTGAGAATGCCTCGGCAAACGGATAGACCTCTTCTGTCTTGCTGTTGACGAAATCGCCTGTGACGAAGATGATATCGGTCTTCAGCGCGTTCATCGCGGCGACATATCCTTTCATATCGTCCCTGTTCATGAAGACGCTCGAATGGATGTCGCTCATGAGTCCGATCGTAAATCCACGGAATGAATCGGGCAGGTGCTTGATCGCGATTGTCCGTTCAACAAGATCGTACTCATCCTTTTCGGTGATCGCATATGCCGATCCGATGAATGCGAGCGATGTGAGTCCGAGGGCTCCCGTGCGCAGAAACGCGCGGCGCGAGAGGTGGGGAACAGGTGCATTATTGTGAAGTTCCATTGGCATTCTTCAAAAAGGATTCAAAAAAATGAAATTCAGCAATTTTCATATTGCATTTAGGGTAACCATTTGTTACATTTATTTCAACATATTCTTGATAGGGACGCATCATGTATACATTTTTGATCTTGCTTGAGATTTTTATCTGTATTTTTTTGACAATCGCCATTCTTATGCAGAACAGCAAGGGCGGCGGTCTTGCGGGTACATTCGGAGGCGGCAACATTGGATCCGTGTTCGGCGTTCGCCGTACAGCCGACTTCCTTATTAAGGCAACAAGTTATCTCGCCGGAGCGTTCATTGTTCTTGCATTGCTCACGAATATTTTCTTCCTTCCCGGTAAAGGTAAAACAACGCGCCAGAGCGTGATTCAATCTGGCCAGAGCTCGGTTCCGCCCGCATCCGTTCCGCAGCAGGCTCCCGGAAAATAATACGCAGACGAATCGGCAGTCTGGATTGAATGAGTTACGCATTGCCGGAAAGATTGTTGCACACTTAGACAATCGTAATTTTATTCGTCCGCATGACTGGTGATGAGCCTGAAACTATTGACTATCAATGGTAAACTCATTATCTTTAGAGCACTGAAATTTCAGTAATGCACCCATGGCTCAATTGGTAGAGCAAATGACTCTTAATCATTGGGTTCCAGGTTCGAGTCCTGGTGGGTGCACTCGACACAAAACGCCTCACAGCATAAAAGACTGTGAGGCGTTTGTGCATTTAAAGCGGCTCGCACGATCACACATCCGCCGATGACCAGATCGTGACAGACAGTGGCATTCTTCAACGCAGTCTGTTATATTGAGTGAAAAGCAGTTTTTTTTGACAGGGTGAGCATGAAGAAGCAACAAGAGACGCCCAGGGCGATTGCGGAGCGCGCGAAGAAGGTCGTCACGCTGCTTCGAAAGACATATCCCGAGGCGAAGACATCGCTCGAGCACGAGACGCCGCTGCAACTGCTTATTTCAACGATCCTGTCGGCACAATGCACTGACGTGCGTGTGAACATGGTCACACCGGCCCTGTTCGACAGATATAAGACGGCGGGGGATTTTGCCGAGGCCGACCGGGGGGAACTCGAATCGTACATCCGTTCAATTAATTTTTATCAGAACAAAGCAAAGAATATCATCGCGAGCGCCCAGGCAATTGTCGAGCGCCATGGCGGAGAAGTGCCCCGATCGATGGAAGAGTTGACGGCTCTTGCGGGAGTTGGAAGAAAGACAGCCAATTGCGTACTCGGAGCGGGATTCGGAATTCCATCGGGTGTGGTTGTCGATACGCACGTGGCCCGGCTCACACAGCGTCTCGGATTGACGCTTGAAACGGATCCGGTGCGCATCGAGCGCGATCTGAACGAGATCGTTCCGAAACGCTCCTGGATCTTTTTTTCGCATGCGCTCATTCTGCACGGCAGGGCGATCTGCACCGCCCGTGCGCCAAAATGTCCCGAGTGTATCTTTAAAGCGTTCTGTCCGTCCGCACAATTATAAGAACCACGTACTGCCCGACTCTGCGCGGCACGACGCCGGGTTGCACTATCGAACATATGGAAAGGAATGAGTGAATGAACAGAGACGAAGCCATGGCGCTTCTTTTTGAATACACAAAAAGCGACAGCCTGCGCAAGCATGCATTTGCAGTCGACATTGCTCTTCGCGCATACGCAAGAAAATTTCAGCAGGACGAAGTCGCATGGGGCATCACGGGTCTGCTCCATGATTTCGATTATGAGATGTATCCGACGATGTCCGAGCATCCCTATAAGGGATCGGAAATTTTAAAAGAGAAGGGCTATCCTGATGAGATCCGCACGGCGATCATGGGTCACGCCTCGTACACGAATGTGCCGCGTGAAACGTTGCTTGCCAAGGCGCTGTTCGCATGCGACGAGATCAGCGGATTCCTCACCGCCTGTGCGCTTGTGAAGCCGAACCGGAAAATAGCGGAGGTCGAGCTGTCATCCGTGAAGAAAAAGATGAAGGACAAGGCGTTCGCACGGGCAGTCAGCCGCGAGGATATTATTGCGGGCGCTCAGGAACTCGGCGTTCCGCTCGATGAGCACATCCAATTCGTGATCGATGCGCTGAAAACCGAGGCCGACGTGCTTGGGTTGTGATACTCGTCACACGCCCTGTGCAACTATTCAATACAGATTTCGTTATACACTTCAGATTGCGCGTTCACGGCTGCATGACCGCCTGAGGGGCATTCTATCGGAAATGAATCAACTACCAATCCGGGGAGAAATATGAAAACGTGTGTGATACTCTTAAGTATGCTGTTGCTTGCAGGCTGGGCGCCTCTGTATGCACAGCAAAGCAGCGATGAC
>DATGXR010000382.1:0-3193 GCA_035298825.1 Bacteroidota bacterium | reverse complement strand
AGAGCAGGCCGAGGCGCTCGGCGTTCCCCACGCCGTTCGGGCCGTGGCCAATGCCAACGGCATGAATCGCATCGCGATCATTATTCCCTGTCACCGCGTCATCGGCTCGGACGGACAGCTGACCGGGTACGGAGGAGGAGTATGGCGCAAGAAATGGCTGCTTGACCTTGAACAAAAATCGATGTAAACTGGGACTCGGCTTTCTTCGTAATATTTTTCGTTCATCACGATCACGCGCTAAAGTAACAAAACGACTGTGCGTGCATGTCAATTTATTTTTTTCAAATTATCTCTCATTGTCAATGAAGCGTATCACTGTTTTTTGCGGTTCGAGTTCTGGTCACGACGACTATTTTTGTGCGCAGGCTGAAGCCTTCGGACACACGCTTGCCGTTCGCAATATCGGCATCGTCTATGGAGGGGCGAGAATCGGGATGATGGGCGCCCTTGCCAATGGCGCCTTGGCCGCGGGAGGAGAAGTCATCGGCGTGATCCCCGGATTTTTGCGCGCAAAAGAAATCGCCCACGAAGGCTTGCGCGAACTGGTCGTTGTCGACACGATGCACGAGCGCAAGGTGAAGATGCATGAGCTCTCGGACGGCGTGGTCGCGCTTCCGGGGGGATTCGGGACGATGGATGAATTCTTTGAAATGCTCACCTGGGGACAACTCGGACTCCATGCGAAACCCATCGGACTCTATAACATCAGCGGCTTCTACGACAACCTGATCGAATTTTCACGCACGATGGTCGACCAGGGCTTTCTAAACCACTGCAATCGGCAGATGATCCTCGATGCCTGTTCGGCTGAAGAACTTCTCGACAAGATGGAACGCTACACGCCGCCGGCGATTGAAAAATGGGTGACACGCTCCGAGCTTTCATAAGAGATGACGTCGAGCGCGTTGAGGGAACATCCGGACGCGGATATTTGTAGTTATAAGCAGACGGCGCCGGCAACGATATGTATGTGCGTGTGGCTCGCCTCTCCGATCATTTCATTTTTGGATGATTCACGACGATGACCTTTTTTATGATCGCAATCCTGGTGCTTGCGCTGGGATATACGTATATGGGTTCGCGACTGATCGTGCCGGCTCAGCTTCCCGCACCCTGGAATTATGTTGCCTGGTCTGTGATCATCGCGCTGTTTTTTCTCGTGCTCGTTTCGGTCTACCTGCAGATGAAGCGGATCGACAATCCCGTGACGCATTTGCTCATGTGGATCACATATGTGAGCATGGGATTTTTTTCATTCCTCTTTACGGTCATCGTCATACGCGATCTGCTGTGGGTGGGCGGTTCGTTTGTTGCGCGATTGCTTCCGGGCTTGGATCCCGCGCCTGAAGCTGTCGATACGGGACGACGCATTTTTCTGATGCGCGTGATGTCCGCCGGCATCCTCGCCCTTGTCTCGACACTCACCGGCATCGGCATTTATGAAGCGCGCAAACGGCCGGGCATCGTCAATATCAGCGTTCCGCTGAACAATCTTCCCGCCGCATTCGAGGGATTCCGCATCGTGCAAATCACCGATATCCATGCGGGACTCACCGTGGCGCGCGACTTCGTGGCCACGATCACTGAAATGGTCAATGAGCTCAAGCCCGATCTGATCGCATTCACGGGCGATTTTGCAGACGGCTCGGTCAGTAATCTGCGCAACGACGTCGAGCCGTTCGGCGAACTCAAAGCCCCGTACGGCCGGTTTTTTGTGACCGGCAATCATGAATATTATTCGGGCGTCGAGCAGTGGGTTGCAGAAGCGCGCCGTCTGGGTTTCACGGCGCTGATGAACGAGCATCGGATGATTGAAAAAGACGGGGAGCACATCCTGCTTGCAGGCGTCACGGATGTCACGGGCGGACACTACGCGCCCTCACACCGCTCCAATCCGACGGCGGCCCTTGCAGGCACGTCCTCAAATGGCACGGTGAAGATCCTCATGGCGCATCAGCCCCGGAGTTTATATGAAGCCTCGAAGCTGGGTATTGATTTCCAGCTCTCGGGCCATACGCACGGAGGACAGTTCTTCCCGTGGAATTTTGCGGCAACGATCGGCCAGCCGTTCATTTCCGGACTACATCTCTTCGAAAAAACGTTCATCTATGTCAGCAAAGGCACAGGCTACTGGGGTCCGCCCATCAGACTCGGCGCGCGAAGCGAAATCACGGTGCACACGCTCACACGCGGCACTGAGGGTTAGTTCTTCCTCTCGCTTTCCATCCCTTCAAGGATGATCTTTGTTTTGAAACTCGCCCGGTCCAGTTCCTCGAGACACTTGACCCATTCATTCCAATTGTCTGTCATCATGGCCTTCATCTGCGCGTCCTGTTGCCGCTTGACAAGCTGTCCGGTGGGCGTCGCGTTCATTTCTTTTTGCATCTGCTGGGAAAGCGCAATCATCTCGGCCATCTTGCCTTCCTTTTTGAGCTGCTTCATTTTTTCGCGGACTTCTTTCATCTTCTTTTCATCCGGTCCTTTTTTTTCCTCTTCGGTCACGCTCTGGCTTCCGTAGACACGTTCATAATGTTTTTTCAGGATCACGTCGTTTTCCGGTTTTGTCTTGCCGTTGCCGTCGTCAATCAACCGGTAGTAGGTATGGCGGACGTATTCGTAGCGGGCGATGAGCTTGTCGAGTTCGGCCTGTGTGTGGCGTTTTTGCACCACCTCGTTTTTGAGATAGGAAAACGGCGGCAGTGTCACCGGATCGAGCACCGTGCGCGACGGCACGTTGAGCGTGGCAAGATACGTATTGTACGCTTTCTGATCGAACGTCCAGACCTCGGCTGTGCCGGGACCGTGCACTTCGCCGCCCTCGATGAGGTATGTGTATCCGTAGTGCGTGCCGGTTTGCGCCATCTCTTCACTTTTTTGTTCGATGTATGCCTTTTCAAACAATTCGAAATTTGATTTCACGAAACGCGCCTGATAGAATTTTTTCACCGCATCATAGGAGTCGTTCGTCAAATAGGTGGAATGAGCTTCCCCTCCCATGGGCACTGCATTTTTGTACAAGAACTTGTTCGACAATCCGGTTTGAGATGCTGCGTCGTGTGCAGCGACAGATATGAAAGCCAACAGGATCAGGAGTACAGGCAGGCGGCGCATGATGATTCACCCTTTCGGTTATGATGGCAGAGATAGAACGTGCAGCGAATGGATGAATATACTGGAAAAATTTTCAGAAAGG
>DATGXR010000381.1:0-3102 GCA_035298825.1 Bacteroidota bacterium | reverse complement strand
ACCGAAGAAGATGCTTCCTGTCGTCGTCCCCTCCACGCAGCCTGCGCAGCAAGGTCTCGCATCCGGCGGCACGTCTTCGCCCTCGATGATCGCAAAGAACCTGAACGCCTTCCTCGCATCGCTCGGTGTGAAGCCTGCGATCGGGAATCGGCCGCAATCCACCGCGACGACGATGAGCGTGGTGTCAGCAGGGATGCAGCCGGCGAACCGGATGCTCTCGCTGCCGACGGCTCCCGCAACGGACGTCGAACGTATCGTGCGCAACACGGAAACAGGCACTCCCCGCTATATCGAGCTGTCGCACTCGTCCTCATCCGCTTCCCAGCCGGTTATCGCCTCGGCTTCCGGCGCAGCAATGGCGGCAAAAGCATTCATCGCTTCAAACGCGCAGCTGCTGAAGTTGAACGATCCCGCGCGCGAGCTTGTCTTAAAAGAAACGCGCACGGACGAACTGCAGCGCACCTCCTGTAAATTCACACAGACCTATCAGGGCGTCGAAGTATGGGGCAGGGAATTCATCGTCCACTTCGATGCGCGCGGCAGGCTCGCCACGGCCAATGGAACGATCGAACAGACTCCCGCACAGTTGCCGGATGTCACCGGCACGATCGGGGCTGATGAGGCGATCGAGCGATCGCGCTCGATCATCAATGCAACCAATCGGATGCTTCCCGTTCCTCAAACAGCTGCCGCCATTTTAGAGTATACAGGACCCACAGCGAAAAAAGTGATTTGGGTTGACGAGAGTCACGTTCCCCATCTTGCCTGGGTGGTGGAAACGAGATCGGGATTGTCGCAGGACTGGTTCACGTTTATCGACGCGCACACAGGTGTCGTGCTGAATCGCTATAATGCCGTGTGCTTCGACGGCGTTGTGTCTTCTTCGGGAATGGATCTCAATAACGTGCAGCGCTCGTTCAAGACGCATCAGATCGGGACGAATTATGTGATGATCGACGCCTCGCAGCCAATGTACAACGCCGCACAGTCGGCACTGCCTGATTCGCCGGTGGGAGCAATCGTTTCGCTCGACTTAAAGAACGCTGACCTCTCGAGCTCGTCCTCTATCTATTATATCGGCGGACCGACAAACTCGTGGCTCGACAAGTCGTCCGTCTCGGCCCACTATAATGCCGCTGTGACATACAGATATTTTCTCGATGCGCACAACCGAAATTCAGTGGATGACAAAGGGATGACGATCTACTCGATCGTCCACGTTTCTGAAGACGGCAAGCCGATGGAAAACGCCTACTGGTCCGGCAAGCTCATGTGCTACGGCGACGGGAACACCTACTTTTATCCGCTTGCAGGCGGACTCGATGTGGCCGCGCATGAAATGACGCATGGCGTCACACAATTCTCGGCCAATCTTGAATATCAGGGACAGTCCGGCGCACTCAACGAATCGATGTCCGACGCCTTCGGCACGCTTGTCGACACACTGAACTGGAAGATGGGCGAACAGATCGTGAAGAATCTGCAGTCGTATCCCTCGGGCGCACTGCGCAATTTGTCCGATCCCCATAACGGAGTCGTCAAGGGACAGTCATCCTGGCAGCCGGCCAGGATGAGCGAATATGTGACCTCGACCGAAGATAATGGCGGCGTCCATCTCAACAGCGGTATTCCCAACCGGGCGTTCTATCTGACCGCCACCTCGCTGGGAAGACAAAAAGCGGGCAAGATCTGGTACCGGGCGCTCACGACGTATTTAACGCGGTCCTCGCAATTTCTCGATGCGCGGCTGGCCACGGTGAAATCGGCCGAAGATCTCTATGGTGCGGCAAGTTCCGAAGTCACGAGCGTAAAAAACGCCTGGGATGCCGTGGAAGTCTTCGACGGCACGACGCCTCCGCCTCCGCCGGTTTCGACGCTCTCAGGCGCCGAGTGGATCCTGCTTGTCAACACCGATGCAGCGGATCCCAATTCGATCTATATGGCCAAGACGACGATCACGGCGAATTCGGATTTTCATCCGCTGTCGACAACGCCCGTGTTGAGCCGTCCCGCGGTTTCGGATGTCTCGGGGATCATCCTCTTTATCGACAAGAGCAACAACCTCCGTGCGCTCTATGCCGATCCGGCAAATCCGCAGGAGCAGCTCATCGACAATTCCGGAGTCTGGGAGAGCGTCTCGATCGGCCCCGGTTTCGGCGCGGTGGCGCTGACATCGAAATTCATCGACACAACCATCTATTATATCGACCTTGTGAAGAATATTCAATCCGACTTCAAGATCACGACCAAGGCGTTCGATGCGGCAGACACGAAGACCGCGCTCTATGCCGAGGCTCTGTCGTTCGATCCGACGGGACGCTATTTGCTTTTTGACGCATACAATGAAGTCACCAATGCCTCGGGCAGCAAAATCAGCTTTTGGAATATTAACATCCTCGATGTGAGCACGGGAAAAACGGGCATCGTCTTTCCGCCGCTTGCCGACAATCTGAGTGTCGGGAATCCCTCATTCTCCAAAACTGTCGGCACCCGTTTTGCATTCGATTTTGTGAACGAGAAGACGGGACAATCCACCGTGATGGCGGCTGATTTCAACACGGGCGATGTCGCGACGGTTTCCGGTCCTCAGGCGGTCGTCGGCTATCCGTCGTACTCGATCGATGACAAGGCGATCGCTTTTCATTCGTCCGAAATCGTGTCCGCCGTGACGCGTCACAGTATAGAGCAGATGCCCTTGAAGGAGAATTCGATCGAAGGCACGGGCGCGAAAAAATCGTACGTGCTCGATGCCACATACCCCACATGGTTCGTCGTGGGGAAACGAACAACTGGTGTCTCCGCCAATAGCGATGCGCCTGGTGTTCCGGCTTCATTCGAGTTGCTGCAGAATTATCCCAATCCGTTCAATCCGACCACCACCATTCGCTATGCGCTCAGCGAAGCATCGCATGTGGTGCTCTCGGTCTATGACATGCTCGGATCGAGAATCGCCGTGCTTGTCAATGAAACGAAAACTGCAGGAACGCATCGTGTAACATGGAACGGGACAGACGAATCCGGAAGGCATGTCGCAAGCGGCGCGTATCTTGTCAGGATCGATGCGGGAACACAGAGGCAGACACGGAGGATGATGCTGTTGAA
>DATGXR010000380.1:0-5488 GCA_035298825.1 Bacteroidota bacterium | reverse complement strand
GAGCTATCTGCTGGATGTGAAGACAGAAGTCCAGGGCAATACCTATTTCTTCCTGAAGCTGTATAATGCCAATCCGCTTCTTTCGGGCTCGGGCGAAATCATCGCCATTGGCAAGTCGGGCGGTCAGTCCTCGCCGGTGTTCAGCTGCGGCAGCGGCTGGACCGGTGATGCACCGGATGCTTCATCGTCCGCGATCAATGCGGGTCCGGTGTGGCTCGTGGTGCGCTTCGATATGACAGGCAACGCGGATCCCTGCAGAACATTCATGTGGGTGAGCCCTGATCCGACAACCGAACCCGATACAACAACGGCAGTCGTGAAACGCTTCACAGGCATGAAGGATGGCTTCAACGCGATCGCCATCGAATCGGGCGGAGATGTCGCCGCCGGCAAGCCGATCCAGCTTGTGTTCGATAAAATCAGCCTTGCGACGTCGTATAAGGATCTCTCGAAGGTCACAGGCGTGAAGGCAGCCGGTATCAACCAGCCGTCCGACTTCAGATTGTCGCAGAACTATCCGAATCCGTTCAACCCGTCGACAGTCATCAATTATTCGTTGAAGACCGCAGGCAATGTCCGCCTGACAGTTTACAACATTCTTGGAAAAGAAGTGGCTGAACTCGTGAACGGTCCGGTTTCTGCCGGCATGCACGAAGTCACATTCAACGCTTCGGGTCTTGCAAGCGGCATGTATTTCTATCAGCTGCGTTCAGGCTCGCTCGTGCAGACAATGAAGATGATCCTGATGAAATAATTTCGTTTGTCTCATCGCTTCATTCACAGCGCCCCTGTTGCCGTCGTGCGGCGGCAGGGGCGTTTTTCTCTTTTCCGGGTCAGATCACGCATGGCCCATTTCCCCGACACAAAAATTTTTTTTCAATCGACTGCCATGAAAAAATTATTCTTCCTCCTTGCTTGTGTCTTCATCGTTTTGCCGCTCTGCGTGCAGAACGCTTTTTCAGAAACGCAAAAAGAGCATGACCGGCGCATGCAGTGGTGGCGTGACGCGCGCTTCGGCATGTTTATCCATTGGGGACTCTACGCCGTGCCGGCCGGCACGTGGGATACGACAACGACGCACGGCGAGTGGATCCGCACTACGGCGCAGATTCCGCTCAAACAATACGATTCGCTCGTCACTCGGTTTAATCCTGTGCGCTTCAACGCCGAGCAATGGGTGAAGGCCGCGAAAGATGCCGGCATGATATATATCGTCATCACATCGAAGCACCACGACGGATTTTGCATGTTCGACTCGAAGTACACGGACTTCGATATCATGTCCACGCCATTTCAGCGCGATGTGCTGAGCGAGCTGGCAAAAGCCTGCAGGAAGCAGGGGATGAAATTATGTTTCTATCACTCCATCATGGACTGGCATCATCCCGATTACCTTCCCAGAAGAGACTGGGAAAAGGACAGACCCGCAGCCGGCGCCGATTTCGAACGCTACGTGAGGCATATGAAGGACCAACTGAAGGAGCTGCTCACCAAGTACGGGGATATCGGTGTGCTGTGGTTTGACGGCGAGTGGGAAAGCACCTGGTCCGACGAACGGGGCATCGATCTGTACAAGTATGTGCGAGGATTGAATCCTTCCATCATCATCAACAACAGGGTCTCATCAAGCCGTAGCGGGCTTGAAGGTTTCACGGCTGAAGGAGGATTCGCCGGAGATTTCGGGACGCCCGAGCAACAGATCCCGGCCACGGGCATGCCGGGAACCGATTGGGAATCGTGCATGACGATGAATGACCATTGGGGATATAATAAGCATGACAAGAATTGGAAATCATCAAAAGACATCCTGAGGATGCTTGCCGATATCGCCTCGAAAGGCGGCAACTATCTTCTTAATGTCGGTCCCACAGCAGAAGGCGTCTTCCCTCCTGAAAGCATCGAACGCCTTCGCGATATCGGAGCATGGATGAATGTAAACGGAGAGGCGATCTATCGCACCGAGGCAAGTCCGTTTTCGCATCTGGAGTGGGGGCGATGCACACAAAAGAAAATCGCGCACGGGACACGCCTTTACTTTCATGTGTTCGATTGGCCAAGCGATGGCACACTTGTCATTCCCGGACTGTATAACCGGCCTGTGAAAGCGTATCTGCTTTCGGACGGGGAAAAAACACCGTTGAAGATTGAACGGAAAAAAGAGACGCTGCATATTGCCGTGGGACGCACCGCCGCAGATACGATCAACACCGTTGTCGTGCTCGATGTCGCCGGAAGAGCTGACGTCAATAATCCGCCTTCCTTTCTCTCGGACGGCACGACGTTCTTCGATACGCTCACGGTCTCGGTGCAATCGACACGCGAGCATGTGGAAGTGCGTTTCACAAACGACGGATCGGACCCGCAGGTCAATTCGCCCATCGCTGCTGCGCCTCTGAAGCTGAAAGCAACGACGACGCTTTCTGCCCAATGCTTCCGTCGCGGGATCCCGGTGAGCGGAATTGTGCGGATGACGTATACGCGCGTTGTGCCTGAGCCTTCGGTGTCACTCGAGAGCGTACGCGCGGGCATCCATTATACATATTTCGAAGGCGCATGGGAAAAGCTTCCCGCATTCGATTCTCTTAAGGCCGTCTCGACAGGCGAGCTTCCGGCGATCGCACTGTTGCAGAGCGCGCCTTCGAATAACTTTGCAGTCGAATACACGGGGTATCTTCGTGTCCCTGCGAATGGCATGTACACGTTTTATACAACATCCGATGACGGAAGCCGCGTGATGATCGGTGACCGCGTCGTTGTCGATAACGACGGACTTCATGGCAGCCAGGAGAAGGAAGGACGCATCGCGCTTGCAGCCGGGTACCATCCGCTGCGCATCGAGTATTTTCAAGGCACGGGCGGCAAAGAGCTGAAATTTTCCTATCGTGGCCCCGGTGTGAAGAAACAGGACGTGCCGGAGACGATGTTGTTTATCGGAAAATAATCTTGTGCTCTTGATGCTGCAGACTCTCGTCTTTGTTGCTGCGCCACAGGTCGCGCCAGATGGTGCAAACTGCCATCTGGCGTTTTTACCGTATGCTCAAGAGCGGTTTTCATGGTTGTCATCAGTTGTGAGTAGATTGCGGCAGCGAAAAGCAGAACATTGCTCCTTTGTTCAGTTCACCCTCTGCCCACGTCCTGCCGCCGTGACGGCTGATAATACGGCGAACGTTTGCCAGACCAATACCTGTTCCTTCAAACTCTTCGGCGCGGTGCAGCCGCTGGAATACACCAAAGAGCTTATCAGCATAGGTCATGTCGAAGCCGACACCGTTGTCGCGCACAAAGACCACGATCTCTGCATCATCATTTTTTTCATATCCGATCTCGATCTGCGCCAACTCTTTTGGACGGGTGAACTTCAGGGCGTTCGAGATCAGATTGACAAGGATAATGCGCAGCATGGAGCGGTCCCCGATGACGAAGGGCAGCGAGGCGATCTTCCATTGAATGTTTCGGCCCTCGACTTCGGGTTGTAGTTCCTGTATCGCATCCTGAACCACTTCGCCGAGGTTAACCTGCACTCTGGACATTTCATTGCGTCCCACCCGCGAAAATGCAAGCAAGTCATCGATGAGCGTGCCCATCTTTCTGGCGGACTCGGCGATCACGTCCATGTAGTGCCGGCTTTCATCGTCGAGAGAAACCTTAATTTTGTTTTTCAGTATCTCGATGAAACCGTCGATATGGCGCAGCGGTGCGCGCAGATCATGCGAGACCGAATAGGCAAACGCATCCAGTTCCTTGTTCGCCGCTTCCAATTGGGCTGACTGTTGCTGTAATGACTGGACAAGGATGGCGCCCTGCAATGCACTACTGATTTGAGTGCGAAGCACTTCGTAGACGGTTGGTTCGACAAGCCCGATTTCAAATACGATATATCCCAATTGATTCTCTCGAAAATAAAGCGGCTCGACCGTAAAACTGAATCGGCGGTTCTGCGGCAGCAAATATTCCGGAATCAGTTGCCGGGCAGAAAAACGCTGCCTGTTGGGATTTATCGGAATACGCCCGTGTTCATCATATGCCAAGAGCAGGCGAGCCCACTCGATGGATTTTCCCGGATCTTCGTACACAGCAAGATAACAACCTGGAATGCCCAGGCGCGGCAGATCCTGCGCGAGCAAATTCATCAATTCGTTCATGTCAAATGTTGTGATCAGCGCGGCGCCGATATTGCGGAGGGTATGCGTATATTGGTGTGTGCGATAGGTGTGGCGTGCAGACACACGCACTGCGGCTTCACTGATAACGATGCGCGCCTGGTGCAACAGATCCTCAGCTTTGACAGTCAATTCCTGTGGGAGATAGGCAAGGGCCTGACCGCGCAGGGCTGAGAGCGCGCTATCCCAGGCGATGATGTCACCACCCGAGTCTATCACCTGGCGCAGAATATCGCTTAATTCATGCAGGAACTTGTTTGGCGATTGGCTGGTCATTTCAGTTGTAAAACTATCCAGCAGTATTTCAGCTCGCGCCCGAGGCAGTTCGTAGTTCCCGACAGCTCGCTGCATCTCAGCCAAAATAAATTCACGATGTTCAGCCATGATGGTCTCGAACGATTTGCCACCAGGCTTAAGTTGTCCTCCCGTTGTCTGGTTAATGATTCGCGGAAGGCAACCGCACGATTGGCGTATCACCAACGTGCTGGGTAAGAATGTCCGGTCGGGTATTTGCTTGCCATGGAGTTGAGCCAGCAGGAGGAGAACAGCCTGACGACCCAGTTCACGAAACGGTGTTACCACCGATGTTAAAGCAGGCATTGCCATTCCAGCCTCTATGGAGTCGTCAAATCCGATGACCGCCACCTGACCGGGAATACGGATTCCCCGTGCCTGAAGAGTGCTCATTGCCGTTAACATGATCGAGTCACTGGGTGCGACGATCGCATCGAAGTCAATCCCCGGTTGGAGTTTGCGCTCGTCCAGCAGTGAAGCGATAGCCATCGATCCTTCCGACCATTCCACGGGCGGGCTGATGAGGTCCGAGTTGACCGGCAGACCCTGTTCGAGCAGCGTATCAATATAAGCCTGGAATCGTTCTTGTGCTCCAAAGTGCGTCTCCGGTCCCCGCAGAAAAGCGATCCGGCGATACCCATGCACCTTGATCAAGTGGATCATTGCTTCACGTGTGCCCTGAGCGTCGTATTGCAGAATCGAGGGAACACCTGGAGAAACATACTGGCAGCTAACAATGGGCAGAGGACGATAACGAGCCAAAAACTCCGCGATGGCCTCGGGTGTGAGATAGAGCCCTACGTTGCTGGACCAGATCACCAAGCCATCCAAACGTTCGGTGCTCACCAGGTCATAGAGTACATTGGCTTGCGACTCAAACTCGCAGGTTGAATGCAGTGCTCCACCATGAAAGCAGATTAAATTGACGCCCTGCTCCCGCGCCATATCCACAACACCCTGCCATTCCAGTTGCAGCCCACCTAAAAACATCCCGGTAGATCGGATCAGCAAGCCGATTGTTGGACGATGGTGCT
>DATGXR010000379.1:0-2113 GCA_035298825.1 Bacteroidota bacterium | reverse complement strand
ATTCAACGGTCAGTGGGCTCTTGCGATCTGGAATTCGCGCGATCGATCGCTGCTGCTTGCACGCGATCGCGTCGGCGTGCGTCCGTTGTATGTGCATCGAAGCCGGAGCGCCGTGATGTTTGCAAGCGAGATCAAGGCGCTCTTCGCGCATCCGGATGTGCCGAGACGGATCGATGCGCGCGGACTCGATCAAACATTCACATATTGGGCGCCTGTTGCGCCTGTGACACTCTTCGAAGAAATTGAATCCCTTGCGCCGGGATCGGTACGCGTGTACGATCGCACCGGATCGCATACCGATCGCATGTATTGGCGGATGTCATTTCCCGTCGACGGACAGCGGCATTTTGCCGGCTCCGCACAGGAAGCCGCAGAGTGTCTGCGCACGCATCTTCACAAGGCGACGGAACTCAGGATGGTGCGCGCCGATGTGCCGGTGGGAAGTTACTTGTCGGGCGGACTGGACAGTTCGCTTGTGGCGAAGATGGGGCGCATGGCGAAGGACGGAGTCTTCCGCACATTCTCGCTCCGCTTCGACGATGCCGAATATGACGAAACGCCGTATCAGCGTCTCATGGCGTCGACGCTCGACAGCGATCACGGCGAGGTGGTTGTGTCGCGCTCGGATATCGCGCGCGTGTTTCCCGACGTGATCCGTCATACAGAACAGCCGGTGCTTCGCACGGCCCCCGCGCCGCTCTATTTGTTGTCGCAGCTCGTTCGCTCCTCCGGTATCAAGGCGGTGTTGACCGGCGAAGGCGCCGATGAAATGTTTGCGGGATACGATCTGTTTCGCGAAGCGAAGATCCGCGCGTTCTGGTCGCGGCAGCCCGACTCCCGATGCAGGCCGAGGCTCTTCGACAGATTGTATCCGTACCTTGCGCGATCGCCGCAGAGCGCGAAAGGGATGGCGCTCGAGTTCTGGAAACAGGGACTGGCAAACGCGGGCAAACCCGGATTTTCACATGAGCCGAGATGGCGCACGACATCGGGTCTGAAGAATTTTTATTCAGCGCGCACTGTCGACTCGCTCTCGGCTTCGCCGTCGAGCGATCTGCTCGGGCAGCTTCCCGACGAGTTCATGCAATGGGATCAGCTGGCGCAGGCGCAGTACATCGAGGTGGCGACATTGCTGTCGGGGTATCTGCTTTCGGCGCAGGGCGACCGCATGCTCATGGCGCATTCGGTCGAAGGGCGGTTCCCGTTCCTTGATGCCGATGTGATTGAATTTGCCAACGCGCTTCCCGACGACTATAAGCTTTCGGGATTGGATGAAAAGCGTGTGTTGAAAGAGGCCGCCCGCGGACTCATTCCGGACGAGATCGTGCAGAGGCAAAAGCAGCCTTATCGGTCGCCCGATGCGGCGTCCTTCACAGGCGAGGGTGTGCCTGACTATATCGACGACGCGTTGAGCGAAGCCTCCGTGCGCGAGGCGGGCATGTTCAATCCCGTACTTGTGCATCGCCTGCATGCGAAATGTGCAAAGCGAGTCAACAGCGGCGCATTCTCGAATTCGGACAACATGGCATTTGTCGGCATTCTTTCATCGCAGCTGTTGCATCGGACAATGATCGCCGACAGCCGTCCCGGTTCGGGCGAACCGATCCGCTTTACCACGGATGTTGTTCGTTAGAAGATGCGCAAGATCTGAAATGCCCTTATGCAAAAATTATTGCCACAAACGTTGAAAGAGTGTTGGCAATTTGGCATACTGTATGAATCGTCAACTTTCAATTCCTGTTCACATGCTGATGAAAAAAATCCTGTCGAATCCGGTTTGGTATGCTGCAGCAATATTCCTTTCAGCGTCGTGTATGATGATGTTTAATGCCTGCGACGAATCGCTGCCGCCGCGCGACGATCCTCAGAAAATATTTGTCTCTTCCGTCAAGGCGCGTTACTTCCAGACGCGAAAGGAATGGTACGTCATGCTTGCCGTTACCATCCGCAACGTCTACACCGAAACATTCTCCGATTCGACGGACGTGTACGGCTACGTTACGCTGCAATGGAAGACCCATCCCGAATTTCAAAAGACATTCCAGATCACCGCCGCTGATATTAAAAAAACATATTACGATCCATTCTTGCAGGCGCTGGTCACAACGAAATC
>DATGXR010000378.1:0-7424 GCA_035298825.1 Bacteroidota bacterium | reverse complement strand
GACAACTGCGCCTGATGCTCGGGATTGTCGAGCATTGCAAGGAGTCCCGCATGCACGACAGGATGCAGTGTCTTGACGCGCCCGTCGAGGATTTCGGGAAAGCCGGTCAATTCGGAAATTTGTTTTGCGGGAATCTTGTGTGATTGAAGCAGGGCGTGCGTGCCCCCGGTCGAAATGATTTCTACTCCGAGCGCGTGAAGCGCGCCGGCAAATTCGACGATGCCTGTTTTATCTGAAACGCTGATGAGTGCTTTTCGTATATGTATCAATCGGATGCTCTTCGTTATGTTGGACTGTTGCGCCGGATGACGACGCGATGATTGTCGACCGAGACGTTGTTCGATGCGAACAGCGCCACCGCCTCGGCCAGCAGTGTATGTTCTACAGCAAGCACTTTGTGTGCGAGCGAGTCGGGAGTGTCGTTCGTATCGATCTGCACGCGGCGCTGCACGACGATGGGACCCCTGTCGTACTCGTCGGTCACAAGATGGACTGTTGCGCCGGATTCCGTTTCTCCCGCGCTGATGACCGCCTCATGCACGAAATGTCCGTACATCCCTTTTCCGCCGAACTTCGGAAGAAGGGCAGGATGAATATTTAAAATGCGATTCCTGTACCGATCGATCACCGCCGCATCGATCTTCTTCATATATCCCGCAAGCACGATCAATCCGACATCAAACGATGCAAGCAGCTCGAGTTGACGCGCGACAAATGCGCGCTCATCGGCGAACTGCCTGCTGCTGAGATGAAATGCGGGAATCTGAAACGAACGCGCCAATGCAAGGGCGCCGGAATCGGAATTATTGCTGATCACACACACAATTCGAGCGTCAATGCGCTGTTCGGAGAGCGCGCGGTACAGCGCTTCAAAATTCGATCCGCGCCCAGAGGCAAATATGGCGATATTCAACAATGAGACTGTCTTCGGTCAGGAGAAAAAAATTTGATTAAAATGTACTCATAATAAAGCGCTTTGTCAATGAAATGCAACGATTTACAGCGAATTTTGCCGAATCTTTCGCTGTTCGTGCAGTTGTATCAGCGCCGGGCATTCCGTATCTTGGAAAAAACAACAATACCGCACGCATCACACATATTCCCGGGGGAATCACGTGAGCCACTTCTTCGAGGTCATCATTGTGGGCGCAGGGCCGGCCGGCCTTGCCGTTGCAATCGAGGCGCAGAAAGCCGGGTTGTCGTATTGTGTCATCGATAAGGGCGCGATCGTCAATTCGATACAGCGTTTTCCTCGCGGAATGACTTTTTTTTCCACGCCAGAGCTCTTGGAAATTGGGGGCGTACCATTCACATCGGCCGCCATGCGTCCCACGAGAATGGAAGCCCTTGAATATTATCGCCGCGTGGCCGATCATTATGCGCTGACACTCAGGCTGTATGAGGAAATCACGACCATCGAGCGGGCCGGCGATCTGTTTGCGGTTCATACGACAAAAAATGTCGCGCTCTGCAGAAATCTCGTCTTGGCTGCGGGATTTTACGATCATCCGAACAGGTTGGGTGTGAAGGGAGAGGACCTGCCGCATGTGAGCCATTATTACGACGAGCCGTTCGCTTTCTACAGACGAAATGTGGCGATTGTCGGAGGGAAGAATTCGGCGGCGATCGCGGCGCTCGAGCTCTTCAGGCATGGGGCACACGTCACGCTCATTCACCGGCATGGCGAACTTGATCCGGGAATCAAATACTGGATTCTGCCCGATCTCCAGAATCGCATCAAGGAAGGTTCTATTCATGCATGCTTCAATTCAACGGTACTCGAGATCCGCGACAATGAAATCCTCATGTGCGGAGAACACGGGAAGGAGTCGGTCATCGGAGCCGATCATGTCTTTGTGCTCATCGGGTACCATCCGGACAATCATCTGCTTGTGATGTGCGGCGCGAAGATCGATGAGGAGCTGCAGGCGCCCATTGTGAACATGGAGACATACGAAACCTCGGTCGCGCGCGTATACGTTGCGGGATCGATGGTTGCGGGGAAGAACAACAACAAAGTCTTCATCGAAGACGGACGCCATCACGGCCGCGCGATCGTCGATCATATTCTGCGATCAAAATAAATTTTCAAATTGATTTTACAGACAAAAAGTCCTACTTTGACACAATGTACGACTATGCCTGTTACTACTCTCATCGCTGAAAGGATTGCAATGAACGAAGGAAAAATTATCCAGGTCATCGGACCGGTTGTGGACGTCGATTTTTCGGAAAGCGAACTCCCCTCCATTTTAAACGCGTTGAAAATCCCCCGGACGAATATTGAAGGACAGAGTGAAGAGCTGGTGATTGAAGTGCAGCAGCATTTGGGTGAGAATCGCGTGCGCGCGGTGGCGATGGATTCGACAGACGGCCTGGTGCGCGGCATGAATGTGATCGATACGGGCGGACCCATCACGATCCCTGTGGGACCGAATGCGCTCGGACGGCTCATCAACATCACCGGGCATACGATCGACGGCGGCGTGCAAATCGAATCGGATCTGCACTATCCGATTCATCGTCCCGCTCCGAAATTCACTGACCTTCGCACGCAAAAGGAAATGTTCGAGACGGGTATCAAGGTCATCGATCTTCTCGAGCCGTACACGAAGGGCGGGAAGACGGGCTTGTTCGGCGGCGCAGGCGTGGGCAAGACAGTGCTCATCCTCGAGCTCATCCATAACATTGCAAAGGAGCACGGCGGCTATTCGGTCTTCGGCGGCGTCGGTGAGCGTACGCGCGAAGGAAACGATTTGTGGCTCGAGATGAAAGAATCGGGCGTGCTCGAAAAAACGGCGCTCATCTTCGGACAGATGAACGAGCCTCCTGGCGCGCGTCTGCGCGTGGCGTTGACGGCGCTCACGCATGCCGAATATTTCCGCGACGAAGAAGGCAAAGACGTCCTCTTGTTCATTGATAATATTTTCCGTTTCACACAGGCAGGCTCCGAAGTTTCGGCGCTGCTCGGACGCATGCCATCGGCGGTGGGATATCAGCCGACGCTTGCTGCCGAAATGGGACAGCTGCAGGAACGCATCACCTCCACAAAGAAAGGTTCGATCACATCCGTCCAGGCGATCTATGTGCCGGCCGACGACTTGACCGATCCGGCGCCTGCAACGACATTCGCGCATCTCGATGCAACGACGGTGCTCAGCCGCCAGATTTCGGAACTCGGCATCTATCCCGCGGTCGATCCGCTCGACTCGACGTCGCGCATTCTCGATCCGCAGATCATCGGCCAGGAACATTACGATGTGGCCCGCGCGGTGAAAAATATTCTTCAGACATACAAAGATCTTCAGGACATCATCAACATCCTCGGCATGGACGAACTGTCGGACGACGACAGGCTCACGGTGCAGCGCGCGCGTAAGGTTCAGAAATTCCTTTCGCAGCCATTCCATGTGGCCGAGCAGTTCTCGGGACTTCCGGGAAAATATGTGAAGCTCGAAGACACGATCAAGAGTTTCAAGGGCATCATCAACGGCCAGTACGACAAGCTTCCCGAAAACGCATTCTACATGGTCGGCACGATCGAAGAAGCGGAAGAAAAAGCGAAACAGATGGCCTGACCCGCTCTCGCATAATTCATCTCTTTTTCCGATCTTCACGAGGTTGAACATACACTCTTATGGCTGAGTCAAAACAATATTCGCTCGAGATCGTGACGCCGACCGCGACCGTGTTTTCGGGCACGGTGCAGAGCTTCAGCGTGCCCGGCGTGATCGGCGGATTTCAAGTCCTCTATAATCACGCGCCGCTGCTGTCTGCGATCGGAGTCGGCGAGATCAAAGTCATCGACGAATCGGGGCAACAACTCCGATATTCGACGAGCGGCGGATTCGTGGAAGTGAGAGACAACAAGGTGATCATGCTTGCCGAGACGGCCGAGCGCTCGGATCTCATCGATATTGAGCGGGCGCGCCGATCGCGTGAACGCGCCGCCGCCCGGCTTGCCGCAAAAGAATCGGCGACCAACGAAGAGCGCGCGCAGGCTGCGCTGGCACGCGCGCTCAACCGTTTGAAAATTGCCTCCAAATCATCATCCTGATCGTCCGCAGCTTTTTGAACGCCCGCATGGCACACACGCTGTCAGCGGGCGTTTGAATGACAGGCGGGACGATCGGCTTCACTGTCTTGAAACGTAAATTCTCTCTTTCATGCGACCGACTTTTGCAGAAATCGACCTCCGGGCTGTCCGTTCAAATCTCCAGGCTGTGCGCAATCAGACGGGCGTCAGGGTCATGGCAGTGGTCAAGGCGAATGCATACGGCCACGGCATGATCCAGGTGGTGCAATCGATGCTCAGGCATCAGGCCCCGGATTATTTCGGCGTCGCGAGCATTGAAGAGGCGATCGAATTGCGCAGCGCAGGCGTGCAGCTCCCCATCCTCGTGTTTTCTGCTCCCGCGTCCGCACAGTGCGGACTCTTTGTTGAGCATGAGATCGACGCGACACTTTGCTCGATCGACACCGCACGGCGCCTGAACCGACTTGCTGCAGACGCGGGCACAATTCTTCAGGTGCACATCAAGATCGATACCGGCATGGGACGCATTGGCATCCTTCCGCACGAAGCTGCGGACTTTGCGCGCGAGGTAAAGAAACTTCACAACCTCCGTGTTGTCGGATTGTTCACTCATTTTGCCACATCCGACGAAGCGGACCTGTCGTTTGCCAGGAAACAGCTCGAGACGTTCCGCAGTGTGCGTCAGGCTGTCATCGGTCTCGGCATCAACATCGCGCTCACGCATTGCGCGAACAGCGGCGCCATCATGCAGATGCCCGAATCGTATTTCGATATGGTCAGACCCGGCATCATGCTCTACGGATATCCGCCGTCGCACGAAACGCAGCAGTTACTCTCGCTCGATCGGGTGATGTCGCTTAAAACGTCGATCGCATTTATAAAAAATGTTCCGGAAGGGACGCCGATCAGCTACAATCGGCGATATGTGACGAAAGCACCATCGATCATCGCGACAGTCCCGGTCGGATATGCCGACGGCATACAACGTTCGCTGCTGAACAAAGCTGAGGCGATTGTCGGTGGAAGGAAATTTCCCATTGTGGGAACGATCTGCATGGATCAGATGATGATCAATCTCGGTGAGCACTCATCGGCAACTGTCGGTGACGAAGTGACGCTCATTGGATCGGACAGGGGACAGACGATCACGGCATGGGACATTGCCGATTGGGCCGGGACAATTCCGTACGAGATCACTTGCGGTATCTCCACCAGGGTGCCAAGGAAGTATATCAATGGATAATTCGGAAGAATATGTGCTTCAGGTATTCCGCGGGGCGCAGGTGATGCTTGAAGGCAGCCTGATGCCGGAGCATGTCGTCAAGCTTCTGAAACTGGGCGAAAAGTTCGCACAGACTTCCGACATACAAACCGAAGCGGCTTGCCTGAAACGTATCGAAGGGTTTTCGAAGGCGGGCATCGCATTCGAATGGCTGCTGGCCCGCGCCAAATACGACGCTGAATTCACTCTCGAACAATTTGACGCCGACGTGAATCTGTTGTTCGAAGAGCTCTATGCCGGATTCAAATCCGAGTCGCACGAACCGATCGAGTGGGAGAAGACGATGATACAGGAAGTGGCAGTGGCGCTTCCCGAACCCGATTGGAATAAAGGGAACAGCGGTCACGCGCACAGCGTCAAAGCGCCGGGCGATGTGCATGAAGCCGGATCGCCGTCGTTCACAGATCTGCTCGATCATCCGATGCTGCTGACGGTGCGGCGGTTTGCCGATTCCGCCTCGGCGTTCAACCTGAAGCCTGCGGCCGAACGGGCCACATCGCTTGCCGTTCTGAAAATGATGGCAAAGAGTGTGATCGATATGGCCAGACCCCAGAATAAGGTGGTAGTCTCGGGCGCCTTTCAGGGCATTGCGACACTGATCGAATCGATCGAACGAAAAGGCGTTGCCCGTGAAGCGAATACGGAACAAACGATCATTGAACTCGGACAGATCCTGTCTGCGGCGCTGCAGGACATGGCCAGCGGGATGAGATACATCAGCGAGATCACAAAGTTCATCACAGAACACAAAGAACCAGGATCGAAATAGGGGACGTCATATGGAGTCAACACCGAAAATTTATGCGGTTATCATGGCGGGCGGAGTCGGCGCGCGGTTCTGGCCGAGAAGCCGCGAAAAAAATCCGAAGCAGCTGCTCGAGATCGCCGGCGAGGGCACGATGATTCAGAACACGATCCGGCGTCTTGGCGAATTCGTCGAGCCGAAGAACGTGTTTGTCGTCACGAACAAGATGCAAAAAAACGCGGTGATGCAGCAGTTGCCGAATGTGCCGGCCGCGAATATTCTCGTCGAGCCGGTGGGCCGCAATACCGCGCCCTGCATCGGTCTTGCCGCGATGTTCGTTCAGCGTCTCGATCCGAAAGGCGTGATGGTCGTGCTGCCTGCGGACCACATCATACAGGACGAGCGTGAGTTCGTCCGCGTGCTTGAGCTCGGCGCCCGTGTGGCCGACGAATCAGCCTCGCTCGTGACGATCGGCATCCAGCCCAATCGTCCCGAGACCGGATACGGCTACATTCAGGTGCGTGACGATGTGTCGCCCTCGCGGCCGTCGTTTATGGAAGAGGGCGTGTTCCGCGTGAAGACATTCGCCGAGAAGCCGAACCCCCAAACGGCCCAGCAGTTTCTCGACAGCGGAGATTTTCTCTGGAACTCGGGTATGTTCATGTGGCGCGTTGACGTGATCCTTTCCGAAATCCAGCGCTCGCTGCCCGATCTGCACGAGCAGTTGAAGGTGCTCGAGCCTTCGCTCGGCACGCCGATGTTCGAACAGAGTCTCGAGCGCGCGTACGGCATCGTGCGATCGATATCGATCGATTACGGTGTCATGGAAAAAGCCCGAAGCGTCTACGTGATACGCGGCAACTTCGGCTGGAACGACGTCGGCTCGTGGGACGAAGTGTGCAGGATGGCCCCGAAGGATGAGCGCGGCAATTATGCAAACGGCAAAGTCATCTCCGTCAATTCGAACAACACGTACGTGCATGCGCCAGGCAAGCTTGTGGCGACCGTCGGGGTAGAGGATCTGATCATCATCCAGACCGACGATGCATTGCTTGTGTGCCGGAAAGACGCGTCGCAGGATGTGAAGGAAGTCGTCGATTATCTCCGACGCAAGCAGATGAACGAATATTTGTAGACTGACATCGGGCGGCGCGTGTGTGACAGCATGCACGCGCCGTTCAAGAGCGGATCGATACACTGATATGAAACGACTGAGCAAGGGAAACCGATACTCCGGCGCAGCGGCGGTGCTTCTCGTATTTGCCGCGGTGCTCGGCGGCTGTGCTTCATCCCCCCGATTTACGACACGCGAGACTCCGCACGCGACAGCTCCTGCACGGCGTGCCGATGCGCCCGATCGC
>DATGXR010000377.1:0-1910 GCA_035298825.1 Bacteroidota bacterium | reverse complement strand
TGTGACTGAAGGTATTCGTTGCGATTATTTTTCCACGGCGCGCCGCGCGGAAATCGATCCGCGGATGAATGTGCGATTGCTGATTTCCGACGATCTATCCGTGAAAGCGTCTTATACGCGGATGCATCAGTTTGTACATCTCCTCTCAACCGCCGTCTTTTCACTGCCGGGAGATGTCTATTATCCGGCCACTGATTTTTTACAACCGCAGCACTCTCAGCAAATTTCTGCAGGTATTTTTTCATCATTGAACGTTCTTGGCATGCCTGATGTTGAATCGTCCCTGGAGGTATATTATAAGGAGATGAACAATCTTCCCATGTTCCGGAATAAATTTTCGGGACCGTCTGATGAACAGATACGTCGGGATGTCGTGACCGGCACAGGATGGGCATATGGGGCGGATATTCAATTGTCAAAACACAGCGGCGCATTTACCGGCTGGTTGAGTTATTCATTTCTCTCGGCATGGAGGCGATATGACGAGATGAATGGCGGAAGGGCATTCCATCCGAAATTTGAGCGAACCCATCAATTGAATATCGTCTCCCAATATCAAGTATCCGGAAAGTGGACGCTGGGCGCAATATTCATTATTGCATCAGGACAGCCAATCAATATTCCCCGGCAAAAATATTTCATTTTCAATCAGGGGCAAACCTCCAGGTCGAGCGAAGACTATGTGCTGGATTACGGCGACCTCTATAGTGCGCGTCTTCCAATGTATAATCGGCTGGATATCAGTGCGACGCGTTCGTGGGAAGGATGGGGAGCGAAGTGGGAATTATTCATGAATCTTTACAATGTGTATGCCTATCCGATCCCGTTGTACACATCATACCTCGGCACAAGATTCATACAATTTAATATCGGATTCGTCCCTACGGTTGGGATCAATTTTACTTTTTAAGCAAATCCATTGAAACCTTCCAGCTCACACCATCACGCTTGATATTTGTTTCAGGTTGCGGTACTTTATGAGGAACCCTGACAACTGCCGCGACTGGAGGTGCGTATGTACCCGAAACTGATGAATTCTGTGATCACGGCACTCCTCTTTGTGCCGTGCTTCGTTTATTCTCAATCGGTTCCCTCATTCGATCTCGCCGTCTATAAACAATTCCTCGAGACGCATCAGAACATGTCCACGGAGGAGCTCCAGGCGTTCCGTCCCGCGGGCACATTTACAAAAAGCGCGCCGACGAATTTCGGCTCCGCACTCTTTTCCGATTCGATACAACTGAAATACAAACTGACCGGCGACGAGCGTTCGCTCATCGAATCGAATGGCTTCATGGTTTCGGAGCGGCTCAGACGCCCCTCGTTCGGCGCTGCATTCGGCGAGATCTTTCACAACGACCTGCCCGTGTTCATCTCGACGGACGCGATTCTGCATGCGCTCCATATGTCGTACGACGCCATGCTGAGGACCACTGAAGAGCGTTTCCTCATCAGCAAGCTCGATACTCTGCTGACCAGACTCCATGCCCAGGTGCCCGTGCTCGCGTCACGCTATGCGGCCGTGCCCGCCATGCGGCAATCGCTGCTCGATGCGGATCTCTATCTGACCGTTGCGCGAAAACTGCTCGATCCCGCGGTCCTTCCGAAACTCGCGGAGTCAGCCGGCGCAGTCGATACCGTTATGGTAATGATCGCATCCGAGCAACCAGCGAACTATCCGTTATTTTCATCCACCATGCGCGTCGTCGATTTCAGCCAGTTCACCGTGCGCGGACATTATACGCAATCGGAAAATCTGAAACGGTATTTCAGATCGATGATGTGGCTCGGCCGCACTGAAATGTATCTGATCGCGCCCGTCAATGCGATCCCTGAACAGTCAAAAAAGGATATCCAACGACAGACGATCGATGCCGCGCTGATTGCCGAGGCCGCAACGGGTGCCGATG
>DATGXR010000376.1:0-3275 GCA_035298825.1 Bacteroidota bacterium | reverse complement strand
GTTGCGTGTACGAAACGCTCATCCGTTCGATTTATCCCTACGGCGTTGAATGCGAAATTCTCAAGGCACATCCGCAACTGCACGAGCCCACTGTCGATCTGACGCTTGCCGTGGGACTCCTGAAAAATCCCTCGCGCATGGATTGGATCATCGAGAAGGGGACTGAGCTCGGCGTGTCGAATTTCATGCCGCTGTTGACGCGGTACACGATTTCCCAATCGGTGAAGGAGGAACGATGGAAGAATATCGCGCTTGCGGCGATGAAGCAGTGCGGACGTTGCATGCTTCCAAAAATATTCCCGCCCATGAAGCTCAAGGATGCGCTCGAGCTGGCGGCGCCCAACGATGCGAAACTTATTCCGTTCGAAAAGACCGAACACGTGCTCTTCATCGGCGAAGTGATGAAGCGCCACACGCCGAAGTCGGCGATCATCTTCATCGGTCCCGAGGGCGGATTCACGAATGAGGAAATCGTCGCCGCCGAAGGGGCAGGGTGCATGCAGGTATCGCTCGGACCGCGGCGTCTGCGGACTGAAACCGCGGCGATCGTCGCAGCGTCTTGGGTTGTCGGCTCGCTCTAGCGAAGGATCCATCTCATCTGCAGGAGTATGCTATCCTGCCCCGTTCAGGGAAATCGATTCGAGCGTCTCGTAGCGCGATCCCGACGGCGAGAGCGTGCTTTTGATGACCGAGAGCGTGTCGCACCGAAACTCGATTGGAGAAATCTGAATACGCGCAATGCGCGCTGCCGCATCGGGCGGGAGAGCGACTTTGACGCGCGAGAGCGTGATATGGGGATGGAACGGTTTCGGGTCCGCGACATGCCCGAGACCGACAGTCAGACGTTTGATATGCGAAGCGAGGTCGCACAATGCGGTATTCTCATCCGGATGCGATCCGGCCCAGATGATGCGCGGATGCGCCGGTGCGGGGAAGAATCCGATTCTGTTGATTGAAACCGTCAACGAGGGAACCGACGCGAGTCCCGCTATAAGCACCGCGCGGCACTCGAGCATCCACGCCTCAGTTTTTTCGCCGAGAAATTCGAGCGTGAAATGAAGCTTGTCGGCATGCTCGCATCGGAGCATCGGGGCGATCCGGCGGATCTCCGCACACAGCGTGACTAATTTTTCCGTGTCCGCCGCAGGCGGCACGCAGGCGATGAATGCGCGCATAGAGTATTTTTATTTTCAATGTACATAGACGAAAAGGAACAATCCATGGCAGCACAAAATTCTTTCGATGTTGTCTCCGAGATCGATATGCAGGAAGTCGACAACGCGATCAATCAGGCGAACAAGGAGATCTTTCAGCGGTACGATTTCAAAGGCACGAAGACGCAGATCGATTTCAACAGGAAGGAAAATAATATTACGGTCCTGTCGGACGACGATTTCCGCCTCAAAGCGGTGATCGACATTCTTCAGAATAAATTCATCAAACGCGGCATCGCGCTCAAGGCCATGAAATTCGGCGAGATCGAACAGGCCGGAGGCGGCATGGCGCGCATGAAGATCACACTGAACGTGGGCATCGACAAGGAAAACGCGAAGCTCCTTGTGAAGATGATCAAGGACACAAAGATCAGGGTGCAGGCGCAGATCATGGACGATCAGGTGCGCGTCACCGGCAAGGATCGCGACGATCTGCAGCAGGTCATTGCGATGCTCAAAGCCGCAGAGCTCGATTTTGCCATCCAATTCACGAACTACCGCACATCGTAAAGGAACAAACCGCGTTATTGCTTTCCGGATTCCTTACGATGTGAATAATCGATTGGATGAAAGGCCCTGCTCATGCGCACATCGTTGCGATCTTTCATACGTACTGTCCTCGTATTTCTTTTATTCGTTCCTGCTTCCGCACAATGGGTCCCGACCAGCGGTCCCGTTGGCGGACGGATCGAAGCCATCACCACCTCACCTCATTATCTTTTCGCCGGGGCCTCTCCCGGCGGCGTCTTCCGCAGTCAGCGTTATCCCATTGAATGGTTTCCTGTCGGCCGCGGTATCGTCGACAATATGCTTCTGTCGCTTCTATCCGTCGACCACCTGGTGTTTGCCGGTACCGAAGACGGATTGTTCTGTTCTGATGATGAGGGATCATCATGGAGGAAGCTGGGAACCTGGTCGGCCGTGCCCGCGATCTGTGCAACACGTGACGCGCTCGGCCGGCGGATGATCGTGATGGCTGTCGATCATGACGGCATCTGGAGCTCGATCGATGATGGCGGGAACTGGACGCGCATGCGCAGCGGAACATATACAGTGCTCGCATCCGATTCGACGGGAAAGCTCTATGCCGGAAATACAGCCGGTATCATCCGATCTGACAACCTCGCCACGATGTGGACGACGATCGCAACGGCGTCGCAGTTTTCGGGCGCCGTTCGCACAATCGCACTCAGGGATTCGATGATCTGCGTCGGCACTTCGTATGGCGGCGTCTCCATTTCCCGCAATAATGGATCGACGTGGAAGAACATTGGTCTCAAGTCGATGAACGGCCACGGCATTGTGCAGACGTCATTGGCGATCGTTCCCGATACGACATCGATCCCCGTTGCGTTCACACTCTACGCCGCGACGACAGCGGGCGTCTTCTCCTCACTCAATGGCGATACAACATGGACAGCCGGTCCGGCCGGCCTCGATCCACTCATTACGCAGTGTGTGTTGGCGAACGACGGCACGTTGTATGCGGGCACGGCAGGCGGCGGCGTCTTCACTCGCGTTCCGTCATATCCAAGCGGATGGTTGCCGGCGAATACAGGACTCTGTGCGGTATCGATCGGCTCACTTGCCGTACTGCGGAACACTGTTCTTGCGGCTACAACAGATGGGGCACTCTTTCGCTCGGCCGATAACGGTTTGACATGGGCGAGTGTGACGGAGATGAAGTCACGCGAGGTGACATTTGTCGCTTCTGCTGCCGATACGTTTTACGCCAATTCGGATGGAGGATTGTACTATTCAGCCGATGGCGGTGTGCATTGGAAACCATCGAGCCAGTGGAACTGGTATGGGATTTTTCAGGGGACGGCAAGCAACACATCGACATACGTTTTTGTGGCATCGTCCACCGGAGTTTTCAGGACGAACGGGCAAATGCAATTATGGGAGCGGGCCGACCGTGGCATCCCGCAGGATGCATTCGGGCAGTTGAAGACAATGATACGAAGTTTTTCCGGATGCGATTCGACACTTTTTGCATGGACGGACAACGGTCTGTATCGATCGTTCAACAACGGGACGGACTGGAAGGCGATCGACACG
>DATGXR010000375.1:0-5037 GCA_035298825.1 Bacteroidota bacterium | reverse complement strand
GCAGGACGCGAATGCCGATGCGTCTGTTGGATGCGGCAATATGTTGAACACGAATCGACTGAACCATCACGGATTCCGTTTTCTAAACAATTTATTTCGCTGAATTGAACATCCGGGCAGCCTGTGCGCCTTCGATCAACGACAGACGCTTCTTCTCCTTGTCGATGACAAGCACAACGCGCGCGCCGCGGTCATTCGCAAAGTATGCGATTTCTTTCTTTGCATCCGCTGTCGAACGGATCCGTCTCATTCCGAGCAGCGGCCGCAGCGACGGATATCGGTCCATTTCGACCATAACGCCGAGCGCCTCGATCGTCGATTCGGCGCCAGAGTTTTTGTTCACTGTCATTGAATCGCGTATGCCATCGAAGCAGATGCCTGTCGACGCGTCATACATCGCAAGATGAAGGATGTTGTTGCCGAACAGCCATGACCCTGCGAGCGCGGCAAGTTTCAGATAGAGTTCGTCATGCGTCGCCTCATACAGTCGCACGAGTCCCACAGCCATGGGACGAATGCCGTACGCGATCTGCTCGTAGACAATCCTCTTCGACGGCACTGCGACATCCATCTCCTTCATCATTCCATGCGCAAGCAGACGACTGTAAAAACAGCGGGCTTCGAGTTCGCCGGATCCGATGCCGCGTTTCATTCTCAGATACGCTCCTGCCGATGCGAGCGCCTGCGTCTGCCCGTTGCCCCAGGCATGCCACTGCGTCTCCCACGATCGATGTACGCCGTACGGATATTCGCTCCATCCTCCGTCCTGCATCGCTCGGAGCCCTTCCGAAATTTTCCTGATGTAGGCTTCCACACGCCGACTCTTCACGGCGCGCGCATATTCAACGAGTCCCAGCAACAGTTCCGATGATACGTCAGCCCCGGAGCGATACAGAAGCCATTGCGGTACGCGGTATCCATTTTTTGTCACAGTTGTATCGTACCGCGCAAGCATGGAATCGATGTACTGAAATGTCCTTTCGATTCTTCGTCTGCAGCTGTCCGCAAATTGCGCATTCGTTGTTTTTAAAATCCTGAAAGCGCTCGCCAGGCTCCAGACCGCGCGGCTCGCCCACCATCCGAACGATTTATACGAGGTCGCGCCGGTCCGATTGATCGTATGATCGGCAAAGATGAAATTATAAAATTGTCCGTCTTCCGCCTGCATCTTCATCACGAACCGAAGCAGCGATTTCGCACTTGAAAGACTTTCAGAATTCTTCGTGAGCTCATAATGACGCAGGAACACCACGGCGGCACGCGCCGCATCGTCGACGCATGCGATGCCCTCGGGACCCGATTCCTTGGCGTCCACCCACTCGTATGCGGGATAGTTCGCATAGATGTGGACGATGCTTACCGTGTCTCCATCCATCTCGATTTTTTCGATCAAATGCCGGAGGTGCGAGAAATTCGTCAGCGGCTCCTCACTTCGCGCCGGCGGCGAGAATGCAATCATGAGACAGACGATGAAGATCGTGTTTTTCATGGAGTCGCCAAAGGTTCAGGATACAAACAGAACATTCATCGGAGGACAATCGACAATTACATCGTCGTGTACATGAAAATTTCCGGGATCAAAACGAATCGAACATCGCTTCATCCGCATGCAGCGTTACAAATCGATCGACCGGGCCCCGATCGGTGTGAAGCGTGACTGCGCCGGACACATCTGAATCGGCATGCACGAGCAGGACGAGACGATCGCCGACGTCCATCGCCACGGCTGTGATCGCGTCATCCGATGCTGTCGTCTCGACGAGTGTTCCAACAACGACTGGATATTCACTCCTCACAATCATCGTTGAATACAGCGTTCCATCATACATAAAGAGAGTGATGGATCCGCCTCTGAAGGCGAGGTTTTTAAGCAGACACCAGCGCCATTCGGGCGGAAATGCCGGATCGATCTTCACTCCGGACAGATGAGGCGTCACGCCGAAGAGTCCCTCTATTCCAAGCCAGATGTATGTCGGAGGCATCCACGGACTCATCGCCATCCCGCGGCTTTCATATGTCTCTCCGTGCAGACGTTCAGGGAATTCCCCCGGCGCCGCGTTGACAAATTTTTTCGGCTCCGGAGGTTCACAGAGGCTGCAGATATTCTTCATCCCCTCGATGAGTAAAACGGGACGATCCTTCCGAATGCAATAGGCAATCCAGGCGGTCAGATTCGGCCAGAGGCCGCCCATCAACTGATATCCGAAATCCGGATCGTAATTCGCCTCGGCCGGATGCACTGTCCTCGATCCGTACGGAGTCCACATCTCGTTCGATGTGAGCATCGAAATGATCTTTTCGCGCACAGGTTCATCGGCAAGATCGAAGAGCAATGGAAAAATCAGGTCTCCCGTCACATCGCGGTGCAATACGCCATGCCGGTCGCGGTTGAGCGCATACAGCTGCGAGGCAGGATCGAGAAGGATGCGATTGACAGTTTCTTTTAAAGCGTCAGCCTGTTTACGAAAATAGGCCGCATTGTCCACTTCACCGAGCGCATCTGCAGCAAGCGCCGTGACGAAAAGGGCATGATAGCATTCCGCATTCACCTCCGTCACATCGCCTGCAAGATTGACTCCGTCGATGATATTGCGCCAGCCGCAGATGCCCCACACATTCGTTTCTTCCGATGTACAGTGGACAAGTCCGTCCTTCCTCTGCGAAAGGATCCAGTCGCAGGCCCGCTTCATCATTCCATATGCCGATTCAAGAAACGCGCGTCCTCCCTGCGTCATCGCATAATGCCAGAGCCCGGATACGAATAACGGAGTATCGTCGTTGATATTCAGGCCATAGTCGTGGCGGACAGGCTGTTCTTCGTTTGTGTGGAAATATTCGGTGACCTTCCCGTTTTCATGTATTCCATACTGCAGGCAGCACTCGAGCAACTCGCGCGAGAATGCGGGCGAACAATAATCCGATCCGAGCACATACCACGCCGCATCGCGCAGCACGACAATATCCTGCGGCGGGTCGTTCGTGAACGCCTTGCCGATGCGATAGCGATGCTGCACGCGTGCAGTGTTGACTGCCGCCCATTGCATGCCGCGATTGATCTGCGCGTCAGGTGTGATCAGTTGCGAACGGCCGATCATTGTCCGATAATATTCTCTGCTTGCTTCAAGCAGCTCCGCTCCCGAGGGAACATCATCTGCCCGCGTGTTCGATCCGAGTGAAGCGAATGTAAATGAAAATTCGTACACCTCGGTTGCATGTGCGCCGATAATGATTTGATATTCGGCAGAGATCGTCGACCGGTCATCGCCGACGGTGCACGATGTCATGGGCAGTAACGAACCGAATCTGCGGCGTTCGGTTTCGTTATTCGTTGTTTCGATCCGGCAGAACCGATCGTCGCATTCGATCGAAAAACCTTTCGCGATCTGGTCTGCTGCCGGCTTTTTTGTGAAGTACGGCGACGCGACAGCAGGAACAGTGAGCATGTGATGAAGCACGATCTCCTTTTGCACATCGGTGTTGTTTGCAATGCGGATCATGTAAATGGCCGCGTTCATCGCATCCGATTCGTCAGCGAGGGCGGGAATGAAAAAACACTTTTCAATTTTCACTTCATCCGCACCAGATCCGGTGTCGGCCGCAACATACCGTGTGATTTGCGATTCCGGAAAGAAGACAGTCTCAACCGGCCGCGTCTCATTTCCGTCCACAAGCACATCGATTTTCCATCGACCGAGACAAAACCGATCGTCCATCGACGACCATAGTCCTTCGAGATTCGTCGCAGCATCGAGCCGTGCGAATGCGTGAAGATTGCCCAGACTCGACCCCGTATACAGGGCATCGATTGCATATGTATAGGACGGATAGCGCATTGATTAATAGTCCTGCCAGGCCTGATCGATCGTTGGAAACGCGACGCGCGGGAATGTTCCTCCCGGCTTGTAATACAGGATCTCGATCGGATTAGGTTCGGATGCAATCGATGTCTCAAGCAACCGAACGCGGTCGCGATTCACACTGACTGAGATTTGCTGTGATAATTGATTCAGCTTCCTGACCAGAAGCGCAGTCATTGCCCGCTGCTGAAGATCGCTGCGCACGTACTGTTTCACCTCGTCGAATGGAAGCACCGCTCCCTGCGCATTTGTATATGCGCGTTTCTGCGTTTGATATTCTTTTTTCACTTCGGCATCCGAGACGCGCACGGCGCGAACCAGCGACGCTCTGGCTGAAAGATAGAGCAGCTTCGCCCTCCATTTTTCGGTTTCACGGCGAACCGTATCGCGTGCGTTCAGTCCGCGCGCATAGGCGATGCCGCTCAGGAGTTTGTCTTGTGTCATCTTCCAGATGGTCTGGCGCACGCTGCGATTGAATGCCTCGAGCGAACTCGTCTTCATTTGAAACTGGCGTATATCAAACCAGCGGAGATAATCGCCCACGCTCAATTGCCTGTTGCCGATCGTGACGAGCGGTTTCTGCAGCATTGTACCGGCATCGGAGATCGGCAGCGCCCCGGCTTCAGTCATGAACGTCGATGGAATGTTCCATCCAATCCTCTTGTCGTGCGAGAGTCCCTTGTCGCCAAGAAACGCGTGGACGATGTTGTATCCTTCAGCCTTGATGACCGGCGCATGCTGCCTCATGAGCCGCTGCACATATTGATCCGCGATACTGTCTGCCCTGGCTGTCCTCAATGTTCGAATCGCCTGGTCCCGCGCGGCTTCACGGTCGGTCTCCGTCTCGATCGGCTTCATGATCACATTATCCACACGAAAGAGATAAAACCCGTTTGTTCCCCTGACCGGCGCCGAGAGTTCGAACGGCCGAAGCCGGACGACCGCGCGTGCAACGGCGGGAAGATCACGGCTCAATGCAAGGAGCGTTGTTTCGTTCACGTCAGGCGCACCTGAATCGTTTCGCGCAAACAGCCGGTCGTCGATCATCCTGCCTTTGCGGAACGCCGCGTAGATCGAGTCCGCCCGTGCCTGCGTCGCAGTGACGATGCGTCGCAGGTGAAGTGTGATGCCGGCTTTCCGCATGCCCTCTTCGATTTCAGCATTCGTGAGGCGCACATGC
>DATGXR010000374.1:0-2548 GCA_035298825.1 Bacteroidota bacterium | reverse complement strand
CCGATCTGGCGATCGAATCTGTCATAGACAAGATCCTGGCTGCGAACGCTGACTCGGTTGCTCAATATCGCGCGGGCAAGTCGCAGGTCTACGGATTTTTCGTCGGCGCGACGATGAAGGAAATGAAGGGCAAGGCGAATCCCAAGGTCGTGAACGAGATTCTGAAAAAGAAGCTCGAGGCATGATCTGAATGTTTATCGCTTCAGGCAAATTCCACGCCGTTTGCGGCGAAAAAGAACTATAGACCATCAGGATGCCCCGCTGCGTACGGCGAGGCAGTTTACGTATTCTACGACATAGGACGATCACATGAGTTCACGACAGGAACAGGCGATTGCGACATTCCAATCCGGGGCGAACTGCGCACAATCAGTGGTCACGACGTATGCGCAGGCGCTTGGATTTGACGCCGGACTTGCAGAAAATCTTGCGCTCGGATTCGGCGGCGGGATGGGGCGACTTCAAAACACCTGCGGCGCCGTGACCGGCGCATTCATGGTGCTGGGCATTTATAACGCGGATAAATACGACGAGCTGAAGGAACGCAAGCAAAAGACCGCCGAGATGGTGCAGGCATTCAATGCACGCTTTACCGAAATGCACGGATCGACGCAGTGCCGCACGCTGCTCGGCGTCGATCTGATGACTGAAGAAGGCCGCGAGCAATTGCACACTGGCGGACTGCATGTCACTGTCTGCGAACAGTGCATCGCGCATGCAGTCGACATTCTCGATGAGATGCTGAAATAATGCAACAATCCCTCACACGGCGGCCCCGCGCGGCCGTGGTGCGAGGGATTTTCGTCACACACAGACGCCGCCGTACCATTCTTCAATTCATCAACACTGACGCATACCATGCATTATACGATACGAAAGGCGGAGATCCGGGATTTTGAAACGATCCACCGCCTCATGAAGGAATTCGCTGTCTTCATCAAGACTCCGGAAAAATTCACGATCACGCTCGAGCGAATGCTCAAAGAGCGTGACTACATCCATTGCTTTGTAGCCGAGAACGAAGCGCACGAGATCGTGGGCTATGCGACGTACTTTCTGACCTATTACACATGGAGCGGAAAGTCGATGTACCTTGAGGACCTGTATGTGATTGATTCCTGCCGGGGTGCGGGACTCGGCGCCGCGTTGATGGATCGCGTCACCGAGGAAGCGCGCCGTGAGGACTGTGCGAAGCTTAAATGGCAGGTCTCGCGCTGGAACAACACTGCGATCGAATTCTATAAAAAGCGCGGCGCGGTAATCGATGACGTCGAGATCAACTGCGATTTGAAGTTGCGATGAATGGGATCAAGACACAGTGACATGAATTAGGGTATCCTTAATTATGACGCAACGACCCTAACTTGCGACGGCCAAGGTTAGATAAATAATGAGTCAAAGGGCGCCGCGTGCCTCGCTCGTGACAAATGATGGTGAATCCGCACAAATTTTCGTATATTCATGCGACGCGACTTTATTCCCCTTTCATCCATCACAATAAAAATAACCGGACATACTACCCATGAGAACGAAAATCATTGCGGGCAACTGGAAAATGAACAAGACCGTTGCCGATACGGCTGAACTCATCAACGGACTGAAGGCAAAACTGTCCGCCGCGCCGAAAGCCGGCGTGATCGTCTGCCCTCCGTACACATCGCTTGCCCTGGCTGTCGAACTCGTCAAAGGCTCGCCGATCAAAGTCGGCGCGCAGGATGTCTCCGTCAACGACGACGGCGCCTTCACGGGCGAAGTCTCGATCGGCATGCTCAAAGCCGTCGGATGCGACTATGTGATCGTCGGCCACTCGGAACGCCGCCAATACTTCAAGGAATCGGACGAGCTCATCAACCGAAAGGCAAAAAAAGTGTTCGCCGCAGGTCTCACACCCATCATCTGCGTCGGCGAGACGCTTGAAGAGCGCGAATCGGGCATCACATCGCAGGTTGTCACGAATCAGATCAAAGGCGTCACAGCCGGTCTCACGGCCGAACAAATGGAACGCACGATCATCGCCTACGAACCCGTGTGGGCCATCGGAACCGGAAAAACCGCCACGTCGGCACAGGCCGAAGAGGTCCATCTGCTTATCCGTTCGCTTCTGACCGGACTCTTCTCGGATGCTGTGGCGCAGAAGGTCGTTATCCAATACGGCGGATCGGTCAAGCCGGACAACGCAAAGGAACTCCTGGCTCAGCCGAATATCGACGGCGCCCTGGTGGGCGGAGCCTGCCTCAAGGCCGATTCATTTGCGGCCATTGTCGACGCGGCCTGATCGAGGCATCGAAAAAAAGTTCCGATGAAGCGGTATCGGAGATTGGAAAATCGCTCTAAGTATTTGAAGTTTATATACTTAGGGCGATTTTATTTTCATTGCTTTCGCGGCCTTTATGTGTTATATTATACTGTTTTTCTCTTCATTGAAAGGGGTATTCAAACATCATTTCAGGTGTTAAACTTTGAGCCAATCTTTTCAAACCTCAGTTGTTCGGCTTCTACTGGTTATTGCTCTTGCGATACTAACCTCGACGAATTCAAACGCTCAACC
>DATGXR010000373.1:0-5355 GCA_035298825.1 Bacteroidota bacterium | reverse complement strand
TCCTTGTCGAGCACGAGACGCTCGAGCTCGCGGTGCGCGTAGTGGAGTGTCACGCCTGCCGGCGCTTCGTACACTTCGCGGCTCTTGATGCCCACGAGACGGTTTTCGACCATGTCCATGCGGCCGATGCCGTTCGCGCCTGCGATCTCGTTCAGTTTCTCGATGAGCGCAACGCCCGCCATCTTCTTTCCGTTGAGACCGACCGGAATTCCTTCCTTGAATTCAATTGTCACGTACGTCGGCGTATCGGGCGCGTTCTCGGGCGCGACGGTGCGCTGGTAGGCGTCTTCGGGAGGAGCCACCATCGGATCCTCAAGGACGCCGCATTCGATCGCCGTGCCCCAGATGTTCTCGTCGATCGAGTACGGACTCTTCTTCGAAGCCGCCACAGGGATGCCGTGCGTTTCGCAATACGCGATTTCCTCTTCGCGCGACTTGAATTCCCACTCGCGCACCGGGGCGATGATTTTCATTTCAGGAGCAAGCGCCATCACTGCGACTTCGAAGCGGACCTGATCGTTGCCTTTGCCGGTGCAGCCGTGTGCGACAGCCGTGCATTTTTCGCGCTTCGCCACTTCGACGAGCGTCTTTGCGAGAAGGGGACGGCCGATCGAACATGCCATGGGATACGTGAACTCGTAGAGCGCGCCCGCCTTCAACGCGGGGAAGATATAATCATCAACAAACGTCTTCGTGAGATCCTGAATGAACACTTTCTTCGCGCCCGATTTGTACGCTTTCTCGGCGACGCCGACGAGTTCCTTCTTCTGGCCGAGATTTCCGGTGACCGTGATCACGTCGGCGTTGTATTTTTCCTGAAGCCATTTCACGATCACGGAGGTGTCGAGACCGCCGGAATACGCGACTGCAATTTTTTCTTTTTTCATGACTGTGTTCCTTATGAGATGGATGTTGACGTTGAATTCCTGATCACAGACGCTCCGCTATTGTTTTTCGGACAGCAGATCGCGGACGAAGCGGATCGTGGTTTGAATTTTTTTTATTGACGACGGGATCACGAGCACGGTGTCGTCGCCGGCGATCGTCGCAAGCACGCTCGGATTGCGGAGCGAATCGATGAACATTGCGACGCCCGATGCGCGGCCCGGGAGCGTGCGTATGATGACGACCGTTTCGTTCGACTCCGCGCTGACAATTTCCTTCCAGACAAGCGACTTGAGCGAGCGTTCCGTTTCGTCCGAGCGAAGAGCATAGCGGAACTTGTCGCCCGTGCGCACGCGCATGACGCTCATCTCGGCAAGGTCGCGCGACAGCGTCGCCTGTGTGACCTCGATGTCGCGTTCGCGCAGATAGTCGGCCAGCTCCTCCTGGCTCGAGACGGCGAATGCGAGAATAATTTCCTGTATTGCCTGTTGGCGCAATTTTTTATTCATGTGATCGGCGCTGTGGAGCGACAAGTTTGGTTAAGAGTGCCTTCTGCACGTGGAGGCGATTCTCGCCCTGATCGTAGACCACGGAGTGCGATCCGTCCAATACTTCGTCTGTGATCTCCTCGCCGCGATGGGCGGGGAGGCAGTGCATCACGATGACATCATCCTTGGCGCGCTTCAAGAGCGTGGCGTTGACCTGATATTCCCAGAAGTCGTACATCCGGCGGATTTTATCCTGCTCCTGGCCCATGCTGACCCAGGTATCGGAATAGATCACATCGGCGTCTTTGGCGGCCTCGGCGGGCGAGTGAACGAGTTCGATCGTGCTCACGCCTGCGTTCTTCGCCGCATCGAGAATCGTCCGGTCGGGTTCGTATCCGACGGGCACGGCCAGAGACAAATGCAGCGGGAGCAGCATCGAGAGTTCGAGCCACGAATTGACGATATTATTTCCGTCCCCGATGTACGCGATCTTCACGCCGTCCCTGAGCTTGCCGTGTTGGCGGAGCGTGTAGGCATCGGACATGATCTGGCAGGGATGGGAAAGGTCGGTGAGCGCGTTGATTACCGGGACCGTTGAATGTTTCGCCAGTTCGACAATGATCTCGTGCTGATAGACGCGCGCGACGATGGCGTCGCAGAAGCGCGTGAGCATATTGGCGATGTCGGCGACGCTTTCGCGCGAGCCCATGCCGATCGATTCGTTGCCGAGATAGACCGGATGTCCGCCCAGTTGCACGATGCCGACTTCGAACGACACGCGCGTGCGCAGCGAAGGTTTCTGGAATATCGTCGCGACGGTTTTGCCCGCGAGCGGTTTGATTGTCGGATCCGATTTCAGCGTGTCGGTGAGCGCGAGAATCTCGTGCACATCAGTCCGTGTGAGTTCGGCGATCGAGATGAAATCTTTTTTCATGGATACGCGTATGGTGAATTGTCTCATAGGGGGCGAAATGGCATTTCGCCCTACGATGAGTACAGTAAATTTTATTTATAGGACGAGCTGCGTGCCGACGCCTTCGTCCGTGAAGATCTCGAGCAGCAGCGAATGGCGTTTGCGTCCATCGATGATGTGGACCTTCGAGACTCCCGAATGGAGCGTCGAGTACGCGGACTTCACCTTCGGAATCATCCCGCCGCTGATGGCGCCTTCGGTCACGAGCTCCCGCGCGTGCTGTTCGGTGAGCGTCGAGATGAGCGAGCCGTTCGCCACCACGCCCTCAATATCGCTCATGTAAAATAACTTTTCAGCCTTCAGCGCCGTGGCCACGGCTCCGGCTGCAAGATCCGCGTTCACATTATAGATCACACCCTGCGCGTCGACGCCCACAGGCGCGATCACGGGCATCAGATCGTTCTTTAAAAACATCTGGAGGAACGCCACATTCACGCCGCTGATCATGCCGACCAGTCCGAGATCGACGCCGCCTTCCATGTACTTTTCAGCTCGAAGAAGGAGATTGTCGATACCACTCAATCCGACCGCTTCGCCGTCGTTATTGTTGATGAGCGCCACGACTTCCTTGTTGATCTTTCCCGCAAGCACCATCTGAACGACGGACACCATCTTTTCGTCCGTGTAGCGTTGACCGTTCACGAATGTCGTCTCGATGCCGAGCTTTGCGGCCGTGTCTGTGATTTCGCGGCCGCCTCCGTGCACGATGACGATGTTGATGCCGATTTTTTTCAAGATCGTGACATCTTTTGCGAACATCTGCTTCAAATGGTCTTCGGTCATCGCCGCGCCGCCGTACTTCACGACGAATGTCTTGCCTTCGTATTTCTGAATATAGGGAAGCGCTTCGGTGAGCACTTCTTCCTTCGATTGGATCATAGCGTTTCCTTGTCAGCTTCTGTAGCTTGCATTGATTGTGACATACTCGCGCGACAAATCGCACGTCCAGAACGTCGCCGAGTGGGTGCCCGAGTGAAGATCGACCGTGATGACGATCTCTTTTTTCTGGAGAATCTTCTTCGCTTTTTCTTCGGAGAAGGAGATGTCGTAATTTTTTCCCAGGATGCGAAGCGTGCCGAAATAAATCTCCGTCTTATCGGGATTGAATTTGATGCCTGAGCGCCCGACGGCCGCGAGAATACGTCCCCAGTTAGCGTCTTCGCCATGTATCGCTGTTTTCACGAGAGACGAATTGGCGACGGTTCTGCAGGCGATTTCAGCGTCCTGATGCGAGGGCGCGCCTTTCACCGTGAGCTCGACGAACTTCGTCGCGCCCTCGCCGTCCTTCACGATGAGCTTCGACAGGACGATGAATACCTGCTTCATTGCGGCATAGAATATTTTATAGTCCTCAGAATTTTCCCTGAGGGGCGTGTTGCCGGCTGCGCCGTTTGCGAGGACGATAGCCATATCGTTTGTGCTCGTGTCGCCGTCGACCGTGATGCGGTTGAACGAGAGATCCGAAACCGAACGCAGCGTTTTCTTGAGCAGCCCGTGGGGGATTGCGGCGTCGGTTGTGACGAAGGCGAGCATTGTCGCCATGTTCGGAGCGATCATGCCGGAACCCTTGGCGATGCCGCCGATGCGGACAGGCTTGCCGTCGAGCATGATCTCGACAGCGTATTCCTTCACGAACGTATCGGTTGTGCAGATGCCTTCGGCCGCGTCGTGTCCGCCTTTGCGGTTCATATGCTTCGCGCAGGCGAAGATGCCGAGCTTCACATTGTCCATCGGCATGAATTGCCCGATGACGCCGGTAGAGGAGACGAGGACTTCCGATTCGGCGATGTCGAGCGCCATGGCGGTCGTCTTCACCGTCTGCCGGGCATCCTGCATGCCGCGTTTGCCGGTGCAGGCGTTCGCATTGCCGCTGTTGATGAACACGGCGCGGAACGTTTTCGAGCGATCAAGCTGTTCGCGATCGAGCGTGACGCAGGCTGCCACGGTCGAACTCTGCGTGAACACACCTGCCGCCAGCGCGGGAGTCTCGGAGTAAATCAGCGCAACGTCTTTTTTTCGCTTCTTGATGCCGGCATGAAGACCGGCTGCGAGGAATCCCTGCGGCGCGCACACGCCGCCTTGGATTTTTTTCATCGAGTCGAGTGTCGTTTTCATTCGTGTGGTCAGAGTCCTTCCGTTTCGTCATAACCGAACATGATGTTCATATTCTGCACAGCCTGTCCGGCTGCGCCTTTGATGAGATTGTCGATGACGCTGAAGATCATAAGGCGATTGTTTTCCTTGTGTATCGAAAATCCGATGTCGCAATAATTCGTGTACTGCACGTGCTTGATCTCGGGATATCGCGACTCGTCAACGCGGATGAACGGCGCCGCGGCGTAATACGATTCGTAGATCGACCGCACGTGCTCGGTCGTCACATCCGGCGCCATCAAGCCGTACATCGACGAATGAATCCCGCGCGTGATCGGAATGAGATGCGGCACGAATGTGACCGCCGTACGCGCTCCGGTGAACATCGACAGGACTGAATCGATCTCCGGCGTGTGCTGATGCACGCCCGCCTTGTAAGCCTTGACGGATTCATTCGTCTCGGTAAACGAATAATCGATGCTCGACTGCCGTCCCGCGCCCGATACCCCGGACATCGAGCTGATGATGATGCCGTCCGGAGCGATCGCGCCTTCTTTCACAAGGGGAAGCAGGGGAAGCAGCGCGCTCGTCACATAGCAGCCGGGATTGGCGATGAGCTGCGCCTTCGAAATCGCCTCCCGATTCCATTCAGGGAGTCCGTAGACCGCGCACGAGAGATAATCGCCGGCTGTGTGCTCGCGCTTGTAATAGCGCTGATAGACGCCGCTGTCCTGCAGCCTGAAATCGCCTCCGAGATCTATCACGCGGATGTTTGCGTCGACGAGGCCCGGCACGATCTTCATCGCTTCGCCGGACGGAAGAGCGATGAACACGAGATCGCTCGTGCGGACCTTTTCGATCGCGTAGTCTTCGAAGACGAGATTCGTGCGGTGTCTGAGCGAGGGGTAGACCTCG
>DATGXR010000372.1:0-1557 GCA_035298825.1 Bacteroidota bacterium | reverse complement strand
AATCGGCCGCTTCCCTGCCATCGACGAAGACGTACAGCCGATATACCTGCTGTGTAATGATTACTCCACATTCATTTGATCAGTCAAACGATGCCGCTGCTTACACTCAAAGACATCCTCGATCCCGCTTCACGACAAGCGTACGCCGTCGGCGCATTCAATGTGATCTCGCTCGAGTATCTTGAAGCGATCGTCAGCGCGGCCGAGCGACTGCGCTCTCCGGTCATTCTCAATGTGGCGGAAGTACATCTCGCATACATCAATCTCGACGTCATTACTCCAGCCATCCTTCATCGCGCCCGGCACGCAAGCGTCCCGATCGCATTAAACCTCGATCACGGGTTGAAGTTCGAGACGATTGTTCGCGCTGTCCGAAACGGATTTTCATCTGTGATGTTCGACGGGTCTCATCTTCCATTCGAAGAGAACATCGCTCAGACGCGTGAAGTTACCCGGCTCTGCCATGCTGTGAATGTCTCTGTCGAAGCAGAGCTCGGCGCCGTGGGCGGATCTGAAGGCGGAGAACTTGTGGGGACAGTCGATCCGAATCGCTACACGGATCCTGCTCAGGCCGAAGAGTTCGTGAGGCAAACCGGGATCGATGCGCTTGCAATCGCATTCGGCAACGCTCACGGAAAATACAAAGGCGCTCCGATGCTCGATTTCGCACGCCTGGATGCGATCAAAAAGAGCGTTGGCATTCCGCTTGTTCTCCATGGCGGATCAGGCATTCCCGACGAGGATTTCAAAAAAGCGATCAGTCTCGGCATTGCAAAAGTCAATTATTTCACCGGTATGGCACAGGCATCGATCGATACATTGAAGACGGCCATCACACACCGCAATGTCGAATTGAAGTACAATGCCTATCCGGATCTCATGCTGCTGGTCCAGAACAATGTAAGCGCTGTCGTCGCCGCGCAAATGGCGGTCTTTGGCAGCGTTGGTAAAGCATAGGTGAATGCCGGAAAAAATTCCCATGTCATCACCGCCAGTGATGGATATCGAATCGGTCATCGGGACAGGAACACAGAGTATGTCGAGAACAGGAATCATTTCCGGCGGTAATCTGCTCATGGATTATGTCAAGATTATCGATATCCTCCCCAGAGAAGGAATGCTCGCCAATATCGAAAGCATTCAGACATGTCCCGGAGGCGCTCCGCATAATTGTCTCGTTGATCTTGCAACGTTCAACACCGGGATACCGCTCTATGCGATGGGACTCGTGGGTGACGACGAGGCCGGTCGGGAGATCATCGAGACATTCCGATCGAACCGTATCGACACTTCCCTCATTTCAAAAACCAACCGGGCGCGAACGTCGTACACGGATGTGATGACCGTGAAATCCGATGGGAAGCGGACGTTCTTTCATTACCGGGGAGCAAACCAATTTTTTGACGAAACATATTTTGAGCATCTCGAAACCGATGCGCGCATCTTTCATCTTGGATATCTGCTTCTTCTGGATGCGCTGGACGCACCGGACGAGCGGTTCGGGACGAAAGGCGCCAGAGTCTTATGCCTGCTGAAGTCAAAAGGATATGAGACGTC
>DATGXR010000371.1:0-3706 GCA_035298825.1 Bacteroidota bacterium | reverse complement strand
GAGATCATCTCGATGTACGAAACGATCGTGGGGAGAAAATTCGAACTCTTCGTCGACGCCAAGCGCCTGCGCGGATACGATATCCAGCTGCTGGCCGGCAATCATGCTGCAATGATGAATTCAGTCGGATGGAAACCCGTGATTGAATTTCAGCAAACCCTGACCGACCTCTACGACTATTGGATGAAAAAGGATAATTGACACATGGGAAAAACCGCGCTCATCACAGGCATCACCGGACAAGACGGCTCGTATCTCACCGAGCTCCTGCTCGAAAAAGGGTACACCGTTCATGGCATTATCCGCCGCTCCAGTTCGTTCAACACCGGACGCATCGACCACCTCTATAATAACCCAGAGATCTCGGGCAAACGGTTGTTCCTCCACTACGGCGACGTGACCGATACGAGCAACCTGAACCGCCTGCTCGAAAAAATCCGTCCCGATGAGATCTACAATCTCGCCGCGCAGAGTCATGTGAAAGTGTCGTTCGAAGTCCCCGAGTACACGGCCGAGGTCGACGCCGTGGGCACGCTCAGATTCCTTGATGCGATCCGCGAAACGGGAATGAAAGTGAAATTCTATCAGGCGTCGACAAGCGAACTCTTCGGCAAAGTGCAGGAGATTCCGCAAACAGAGAAGACGCCGTTTTATCCGCGCTCGCCCTACGGCGTGGCGAAGCTCTACGGATTCTGGATCATCGTCAACTACCGCGAGGCCTACAACATCTTCGCATGCAACGGCATTCTCTTCAATCACGAATCGCCGCGACGCGGCGAGACGTTCGTCACACGCAAGATCACGCTTGCCGCTGCGCGTATTAAACTCGGACTGCAAAAAGATCTGCTGCTCGGCAACCTGAACGCCAAACGCGACTGGGGCTATGCGCCCGAGTATTGCGAAGGGATGTGGCGCATGCTTCAGCAAAACGAGCCCGATGACTTCGTGCTCGCCACGGGTGAAACGCATGAGGTTCGCGAATTCGTCGACGCCGCTTTCCACGAGCTCGACATCGAACTCGAGTGGGTGGGCGAGGGCGCGGATGAAAAAGGCATCTCGAAAAAAGACGGCTCCGTGCTCGTGGCCGTCGATCCGAAATACTATCGTCCCACTGAAGTTGAATTGCTGATCGGCGACGCGACGAAAGCGAAGACGAAGCTCGGCTGGAAAGCCGAAACGACGTTCGCCAATCTTGCGCGTCTGATGGCCCGCGCCGATTTCGACAAGGTGAAAAAACGGGGGTATTAAAAAACAAAGCAACCCACAATCGCGCTTACGCGCGAATCATTGACGCATTCGCGCTGCGGGCGAAATAGCATTTCACCCTACACTACGGCGAAATAAAATTTTTGCTGTGTGACATAACATAATATCCGTTCATGGATAAACACTCGAAAATATTTGTGGCGGGACACGGGGGACTCGTGGGCTCGGCGATCGTGCGGGCGCTCGAAGGCGAAGGCTACACGCGCATCATTACGCGCACACGCGCAGAGCTCGATCTCGAAGATGTCCATTTGGTGCGGCAGTTCTTCGAGCGCGAGACGCCCGAATATGTGTTTCTTGCCGCTGCGAAAGTCGGGGGCATCCATGCGAATAACACGCTCCCGGCGGAGTTCATCTATAATAATCTGCAGATCCAGAACAATCTCATCCACACAAGCTACACCGCAGGCGTGAAGAAGCTCTGCTTCCTCGGCAGCTCCTGCATCTATCCGAAGCACGCGCCCCAGCCGATGAAGGAAGAGTATCTGCTGACCGGACCGCTCGAACCAACGAACGAGCCCTATGCGGTTGCAAAGATCGCGGGCATCATCATGTGCCAGGCGTATGCCCGGCAATACGGCGCCAATTTCATTTCAGTCATGCCCACGAATCTCTACGGACCGAACGACAATTTCGATCTGCAGAGCTCGCATGTGCTTCCTGCGCTCATACACAAGTTCGTCGACGCTCAGCAAAAGAATCTCCCTTCAGTCGTCCTGTGGGGAAGCGGCACGCCGCGCCGCGAGTTTCTGTATGTCGACGACATGGCCGATGCCTGTGTCTTTTTGATGAAGACGTACAACGACAGCTCGATCGTCAACATCGGCACCGGCGAAGATATCACGATTCTCGAAGTGGCGCGCCTGATCGCCGAAAAAGTCGGCTATAAGGGCGCGCTCGAATTCGACTCTTCGAAGCCCGACGGAACACCGAAGAAGCTGCTCGATGTGTCGAAGCTCGCTTCGCTCGGCTGGCGCGCGCGCGTTCCGCTTGCGGAAGGCATCACACGCACAATCGACTGGTACAGACAGCATCGCGACTGAGCGTTACGGACAACAGCAAATGTATTCGCCGGATGTCCGAGTGCGCGAGCATGCGCGCGCTGAGACGCGCTAACGGATCCGGGGCAGCACATCAACCATTCGTTGCAAAAAACAAAGGGGAGTGCAACCATGAAAATCGCAGTCGTTGGAACGGGCTACGTCGGTCTTGTGACCGGAACATGTTTTGCCGAAACGGGGAACAATGTCGTCTGCGTCGATGTCGATGTTGAAAAACTGAAGAAGCTTCAGAACAAGGAAGTCACGATCTACGAACCCGGACTCGAGATCCTCTTTCAGCGCAACATCGCACAGCAGCGTTTGAAGTTCACGGACGATCTGACATCGGCCGTGCTCGCAAGCGAAATCGTTTTTCTCTGCCTGCCGACGCCTCAGGGCGAAGATGGATCGGCGGATTTGAAATATATCATGGGCGTTGCCGACGATCTCGCACAGATCGTGAGGACGACCGGCACGAAGGATTATAAGATCATCGTCAATAAGAGCACGGTGCCCGTGGGCACGGCTGAAAAAGTGGCTGCCATTTTCGCGCGCAACGGCGCTCCGAATCTCGACGTCGTCTCCAATCCCGAGTTCCTGCGCGAGGGCTATGCGGTCGAAGATTTCATGAAACCCGACCGCATCGTGCTCGGAGCGTCGGACCGCAAGGCCATGGAAAAAATGAAAATGCTCTACGAGCCGTTCGTGCGCCAGGGCAATCCGATCATCGAAATGGACGTGCCGAGCGCCGAGGTGACGAAATACGCGGCCAACTCGTACCTTGCCATGCGCATCACGTATATGAACGAGCTCGCGAATTTCTGCGAACGCGTCGGCGCCGATATCGACATCGTGCGCAAAGGCATGGGCACCGATGCTCGCATCGGCAAACGTTTCCTGTTCGCGGGCATCGGCTACGGAGGCTCATGTTTCCCGAAGGATGTCAATGCGCTCATTCGCACGTCGGAAGAGGCCAAGGCGCCCATGCAAATCCTGAAAGTCGTGGACCGCGTCAACAAGGATCAGAAGCTCGTCCTCGTCAATAAGGCGCTCGATCATTTCAACGGCTCGGTCAAGGGAAAACATTTCGCCGTGTGGGGATTGGCGTTCAAGCCGAACACGGACGATATGCGCGAGGCGCCGTCTGTGGTCATCATACAGAAACTCTTGTCGCTCGGCGCCACCGTGAGCGCGTACGATCCGGCTGCGATGGAAACGGCGAAGTTCTACCTCGACGACACGATCACGTACGCACAGAGCGAATTCGCCGCACTCTCGGGCGCCGATGCGCTGCTTGTGCTCACGGAGTGGAACGAGTTCCGCAATCCGGATTTCGAACGCCTGCGCTCGATGCTCTCGCAGCCCGTCATCTTCGACGGCCGCAATATTTTTTCGCCCGA
>DATGXR010000370.1:0-4652 GCA_035298825.1 Bacteroidota bacterium | reverse complement strand
GTATTCTGTGATTCTTTGCCGCAACTGCAATCGCGCCTATGGCGCCGGTCTTGTCTCCGGCCATGCGTATCCGCCGCCGCTTGATGAAGCCAATCTTCGCGATGGCGTGAACGTCCGCGTGGATGCGCGTGTCGATTTTGGCGTGACTTCAAGCGCCATGCTGCATGCGGCCTATACAGGAGGAGGTCCGGGAGGTGCGGCGCCGTATCGGAATCTCCGTTTGATTGCGCGTATCGAGGATCCGTTTTATTATCTGATCGCCGTGAAAAAAGAATCGGGTTTCACAGATCTTGCCGCCATCAAACAGCGACATCTTCCCGTCAGAATTATCGGCGCCGATGCAAATATGATGGCCATCCTGAACTACTACGGCATCACAGCCGAGGACATCACGGCCTGGGGCGGAAAGCTGCAGGTGCCGTGGGAAGATGTGATGAAAGGTGAATTCGATATTATCGCGGGATTTCTTGCAAGTCCGTCCCTGAATCCGGAATCGTCCTACTGGACGACGCTGAGCCAGAAATTCGATCTGTATTTTTTATCCCTGCCCGATGAGGCGTTGCAACTTGTCGCCCGGCAAAATGTCGACGCTGAATTTGTCGAGGTCCATTACGGATTGCTCAAAGGAGTGAATCGCCGCATTCGAACGCTCGGCAGATCTGGCGAATGTGTCTTTGCGCGTGACGACACACCGGAGTCTGCGGCATATGATCTTGCCAAAGCCATCGATGCAAATCACGGAGCGCTTAAATGGTTCATCAGGGTGTATACATACGACCCGAACACCGTCTGGAAAAATTATGGAGTGCCGTTGCATCCCGGCGCAGAGCGGTATTATCAGGAAGTCGGATATCTGAAAAAATAACCATGTTGTGATCATTGCCCATGAATGAAATGAATGTAGAGGAACCCGGATGAAGACAACTGAACACACGTGCTCTCATAGTCGTACACGGTATTCAAAGTTCGGAATCATCACGCTTGTCGCCGTATTCCTGGCACAGGCGCCGCCAGCCATAACGGGCGAACCCGCGCCGTCGAAGAAACAAGCGGCGACTGCCATAGATGCGCCATCGAAAAAACAAGCAGTGACTTCTGCAGATGCGCCATCGAAAAAACAAGCAGCGGCTTCTGCAGACGCGATCCCGTATTCAACGATGCAAATTATTTCCGCCGGCGATTCTGATTCCGTCATCGCCGAAAAAGCGGCGAAGGTCCTGCCTCGTCCGAATCAATCGGCATGGATGCGCCTGGAGTGGATATTCTTTCTCCACTACGGCGTGAACACGTTCAGGGACGTCGAATGGGGAAACGGTTGTGAAAATCCTTCGGAGTTCAATCCCACGGCATTCGATGCGGACCAATGGGTGCGCGCGATGAAAGATGCCGGTGGCAGAATGATCGTCCTTGTGTGCAAACATCATGACGGACTGTGTCTGTGGCCCTCGCGCTACACTCAGCATTCGGTCGCATCGAGTTCCTGGCTGCAGGGCAAAGGCGATGAGGTGCGCGCTGTCGCCAATGCTGCGCGCAAATACGGACTCAAGCTGGGCGTCTACTTATCGCCCGCCGATTTGTATCAGCTGCGGACCAATCCGACGAATCCCGATGGGTATTACGGCGACGGCAGCGACAATGTTCAATCGGTCATTCCCACCGATCCGAAATCGTTCAAGAGCAATCCCTCACTAGGGCGCACGCCTGCTGCCGGCTTTTCGGCATACACATATGCGGTCGATGACTATAATCGCTACTTCCTCAATCAGCTCTATGAATTGCTTACCGAGTACGGCCCGATTACAGAAGTGTGGTTCGATGGCGCCAATCCGGATCGCAGCGTCAAGCAAACATACAACTATGCGGCGTGGTACGATCTGATTCGACACTTGCAGCCGAACGCAGTGATCTTCGGCAAGGGACCCGATGTGCGCTGGGTCGGCACCGAATCGGGGTACGGTCGCACAACAGAGTGGAGTGTGATTCCGCTGTCCTCGTCGCCCGACACATTTCAGTGGCCCGATATGACGGCGCAGGATCTTGGCAGCCGCGCCCGGCTTGTGCCCGGCTCGCACCTCTGGTGGTATCCCGCCGAGACGAATGTCACCATTCTCAGCGACGGCTACTGGTTCTGGACGCCGAAGAAAAAACCACGAAGCGTTTCACAGTTGGTGGATATTTATTATTCGTCGATCGGCCGCAACGGAAATTTCATCATGAATCTTTCTCCGGACAGGCGTGGACTCGTGCCGGACGATCAGTGTGCGGCGCTTCGAAAGATGTCGGAAGTGGTCAAGGCGACGTTCGCGAAAAATCTTGCATCGGGCGCCATACTCACATCCGACGCGTCACACACGCAGCACAGTCCTTCGCGGGCAATGGACGGCAATCTCGATACATGGTGGGAAGCCGCGCCGGGACATCATCAGGCTTCACTGACCGTGACGCTTCCGAAGCCCGTGACATTCGATGTCGTGTCGTTGCAGGAAGCGGTGGATCATCGCGGTCAGCGAATCGAATCCTTTGCAATCGACACCTGGAACGGAACGGGGTGGATGAAAGCGGAGATGATTTCGTCCGACGAACAGACGACTGTCGGACATAAGCGGCTCCTGCGTTTGAAATCACCCGTGAACGCTTCTCAGGTGCGTATCCGCATCATCAAATCGCGACTGGAGCCGACATTGGCTGAAATCGGACTCTTCAAGCAGGCAATCTCGATGCTGCCTCCTTCGATCTCAGACCGTGATACGAATGGTGCGGTGACACTGAGTAACAATGACGGTCTTGCGATGGTGTACACAGTTGATGGATCAGCGCCGACGAAGAACTCGGCAGTGTACACGGGGCCGATTGCGCTGCCCGCAGGTGGCACGGTGAAGGCTGCAATTCTCTCCGCGCGCGGCCGGCTTGGCATGGCGGCCGAAAAGACATTCGCAGGTCTCGTGCCGAAGGGATGGAAGGTGATCGGAACGGACAGCGAGGAAACCACACGCGCGAATCAATCGGCAGCCAATGCGATCGACGGCAACTCGTCGACCATCTGGCACACACGGTGGAATGAAGATCAATCACTGCCGCATTCGATCACAGTCGATATGGGAGCGTCGCACCGGATCGGCGGATTCACGTATCTTCCGCGCCAGGACGGAGAAGCCAACGGAATTGTTGAAGTCTACAAATTTGAGACAAGCGAAGATGGACGCACATGGACAAGCAATATCACTTCCGGCACATTCGCCAATATTAAAAATAATCCATCGATACAGATCGTCTCGTTCCCTGCCGTTGATGCGAGATATTTCCGTTTCACCGCATTGCAGGAAGTCAATAAGAAAGGCTGGACGAGCGCCGCTGAAATTTCCGTCCTTCCTGCCGGAGATGAAGCGACTGGCCACTGAGTGAATCGCAGTGCTTTGTCCCGTAAGCTGAATAACTATGTGTGTCCTTCCATCGACGGGAAGGAATGATTCGTCGCGCCATAAAAAGGATCGATTCGTTTCAATGTTCAAGAGCAAAAAAGGTATTATTCTTCTTGCTGTCCTTGTGCCGATGTGGTTGTCTTCGCAGACCAGGATATTCATTTCCCCTGCAGGAAGCGACGTCAATCCCGGAACACGCGAGAAGCCTTTCGCAACAATACGCAAGGCGCAGCTCGCGGCGCGCACCATTGCCGGGCCGGTCGTGATCTACATGTTGGAAGGCACATATTATCTGAGCCGGCCAATCGTATTTACACGCGAAGACTCAAGAAAAGACCATGAAGCGCTCACGCTGAAAAATTTTGACGATCGCACGGTCATTCTCAGCGGCGGAGTGGATCTTCATCTCCGGTGGAAAAAGTATCGCAACGGCATATGGCAAGCCAGAGTGAAACGCGGTCTTGTCTTCGACGAATTGATTGTGAACGGGCGGGTGCAGCCGATGGCCCGCTATCCGAACTTCGATTCTACGGCACGCTTTCTCGGCGGGACATCGCCCGACGCATTGACTCCGGAGCGGGTTGCGCGGTGGAGTTCGCCTGAGGGAGGATACGTCCATGCACTGCACAAGTTCGAATGGGGCGACTTTCATTATCGTATCACGGGAAAGACACGTGTGAATGAATTGGCGCTTGAAGGCGGATGGCAAAACAACCGTCGCATGGGAATGCACGAACGTTACCGGTTCGTAGAAAATATTTTCGAAGAACTGGATGCGCCGGGCGAATGGTTTTACAATAAGAACACAAGCACGCTTTATTACTTCCCTCCGAAGAATGTCGAGCTCACGACCGCGCAGTATGTCGCTCCGCAGCTTGCTCAATTAATAGAACTGCGAGGATCGGAGGAACATCCCGTTAACAACATTCATATCGAGGGGCTGACGCTTGCCCATACGGTTCGCACATTCATGCAAAACAGGGAACCGTTGTTGCGCAGCGACTGGACAATCTATCGGGGAGGCGCCGTGGTATTCGACGGGGCCGTTCACTGTTCGCTCCGCAACTGCACACTCGAGAATCTGGGCGGCAACGCCGTTTTTTTCAATAACTATAACAGAGCATGCGAAGTATCGGGATGTCTGATCGATGAGATCGGTGCGGGCGCCGTGTGTTTTGTCGGGGATCCGAAAGCGGTCCGCTCGCCGAGTTTCGAGTATCACGAGTTCGTCCC
>DATGXR010000369.1:0-2413 GCA_035298825.1 Bacteroidota bacterium | reverse complement strand
GACAGGTGCTCGTGCACACCATACAGGATGCCGGCGCAAAATGCATCTCCGGCTCCGACCGTGCCCTTGATGTCTTCGGCCGGCACGAAGATCGACGGTTCGTAGTGATAGGCTCCTTCGGTTGTCATGCAAATGGCGCCTTCGGGGAAATGAATCACAAGCTGCTTGCGGATTCCACATGAAAGAATTTTTGCGGCCGCTTCCTTCAATGCCTCATGATTGATGACGCCGCCTTCGCGAATGTCGAGATCGGCGATTCGTCCGGCTTCGACTTCATTGATATTGCAGTAATCGACGTACTCCAGACACGGCATGACAATACTCTTGTAGCGCGTCCCATCCTCCGACACGACATCGACTGACGTCTCATATCCTTTCGACTTCAGCAGGCATAAGACTCTGGCGGCTTTCGTTCCGAACCGCTCGTCCGGTGCGTCCAGCGCATCGAGAAGAAGCAGATATCCAAGATGAAAGATGCGCGCATCGGTTTCCAATTGCTCAAAATATGTTTCGTCAAAAAATTGGTTTGCTCCCCGGTAATGAAAGAACGTCCGCTTCCCATCGGATTTCACGGTCATCACATCCGTGTACGACGTTCGCGCCCGGTTGGTTTTTGAAATGAGAGATGTATCGATACGGTTCGATCGGAATGTCTCGATGATCTCCCGACCGGCCTCGTCGTCACCCACGAGTCCCATCGCATAGAGCGGTATCCCGGTGTCGAATGTTGCAAGATCGACGAGACAATTATGCGGAGCGCCTCCGGGGCATGTCTGAATGCTTTCGATATTGGCGAGCATTCCTTCTCTGGGAAGGGGGTCGATAATCTTGACATAATCCATGAGCAGATTACCGCCGGAAATGATTCCTGTTCTCGACATACTCTGTGTTCCTGTCCCTATGACCGATTCGATATCCATCTCTGGTGATGATGACGTGGGAATTTGTTCCGGCATTCACCTATGCTTTACCAACGCTGCCGAACACCGCCATCTGCGCGGCGACGACAGCGCTTACATTGTTCTGGACCTGCAGCATGAGATCCGGATAGGCATTGTACTTCAATTCGACATTGTGGTGTGTGACGGCCGTCTTTAATGTATCGATCGATGCCTGAGCCATGCCGGTGAAGTAATTGACTTTTGCAATGCCGAGACTGATCGCTTTTCTGAAATCTTCGTCGGGAATGCCTGATCCGCCGTGGAGAACAAGCGGAATGCCGACGCTCTTTTTGATCGCATCCAGGCGTGTGAAATCAAGGATCGGATCCCCTTTGTATTTTCCATGGGCGTTGCCGAATGCGATCGCAAGCGCATCGATCCCGGTTTGCCTTACGAACTCTTCGGCCTGAGCAGGATCCGTGTAGCGATTCGGATCGATTGTACCCACAAGCTCTCCGTCTTCCGAGCCGCCCACGGCGCCGAGCTCCGCTTCGACAGAGACATTCACGGCATGGCAGAGCCGTGTAATTTCACGCGTCTGAGCGATGTTCTCCTCGAATGGAAGATGAGACCCGTCGAACATGACAGATGAAAAACCATTTCGGACAGAGCGGACGATCGTCTCGAAATTCAATCCGTGATCGAGGTTCAATGCAATCGGGACGCTTGCGTGCAGGGCGCGATGAAGGATGGCGGGAGTGATGACGTCGAGGTTGACGTATGCGAGATGCACTTCCGCCACATTGAGTATAACCGGAGAGCGCAGTCGCTCGGCCGCACCGACGATCGCTTCAAGATACTCGAGCGAGATTACATTGAAGGCGCCGACGGCGTACGCTTGTCGCGAGGCGGGTGCGAGGATGTCTTTGAGTGTAAGCAGCGGCATCGTCGGACTCATCGAATGAATGTGGAATAGTCAGTACACAGCAGGTATGTCGGCAGTGTGTCTTCGTTGATGGCAGGGAAGCGGCCGATTTGTTCGAAGAACCTGTTGTCCTTATTGTCGTCGTTGACCATCGACACCTCGCCGACGATCACGTTCCCGTTTGCCGGTTCGCCGTAAAAACGATGATAGAGTCTTTGCGGCAGTGTGATGCTTTGACCCGGTGTGAGTCTGAGTGTTGAACCGGCCGAGAGTACTTTTTTTGATCCGTCGATCGAGACCGTGACAGGCTGCGTGGACAATCCTTCGTGTGCGGTCGCGCGATAAAGCTCGATCATGAGATTGCCTCCGCCGCGATTGATGATATCTTCCATTTTCTTCCAGTGAAAATGCATCGGTGTTACCTGACCTTCGCCGACGATCATGATCTTTTCGGCGTAGGGTTTGAGATAGAATCGGCTGCGCACTTTTCCGTTGCGAAGCGTGAAGAGCAACAGTCCGGTCTTTGAAAAATCGCCCGCGCCGAAATCCGTGATGTCCCATCCCAAGTGAAGATCGAGTATTTCGCGGACGGTGCGCTTCTGCTGCC
>DATGXR010000368.1:0-3270 GCA_035298825.1 Bacteroidota bacterium | reverse complement strand
AGCATCACCGACATATTGGCCGCGTCGAATGTGGTTGTGAGCTGCGTCAGCTGCGTAACGAGAATCGGATAGAGGAGCACCAGCAGTCCGACAGTCACGCCGCCGAAGAGGACATAGATCGTCAGGATGGACACCGTGCGTGAGACGCCGTAGTTTTCAAACCGGTCGACCACCGGACGCAGGATCATCATCAGCACGAACGACAGGACGAGGATCAGAAAGAGATCGCTGAAGAAGGAGAGGGCCACGATGGGAGCGGTGATCGAAAATGTGACGATGAAAACTTTCCAGGCGCGTGACGAGAAGAAGTTGTTCATAATGACCCGATCGCAGGAATAATGGTTGAATACGCACAGCCGTTATGACGAATACACTGCCTTGATGACTTGCTGAATGACCGATCCCGAAAATCCCCGACGCGCAAGGTTCTCGAAGAGCCGCCGCCTGATCGCGTCGTCGTCCAATTGTTTTCGGGATGTCGAAAATTTCTGATACAGTTTCTGCGCCGTGGCAAGCGCCGCTTCATAATCCGATTCGGGAGAGAGCTGTTCGGCGATGACCGCATCGATGATGTCGCGCGCGATGCCCCGCTGCATGAGTTTTTGCCGGAGCGCGCGTTCGCCCATCGGCTTGCGCATCATCGCGTCGCGGCAGTACATGCGCGCGAATTCGGCGTCGTTCAGCAGCTTGTTCTCTTCAAGGAATGCGAGGCCGATCTCGATCTCCTCGTCGGCGTATTCCTTCTTCCTGAGATAGTCGATCATTTCCTTGCGCGTGCGCGGGCGGAACGATCTGTAGCGGAGCGCGGCGTTCTTCACATCGTTGGCCGCCTCGTCCTGTTTGATGGCGGCGAGCGTCAACGCGTCGAGCTCGTCGCCGATCGACAGCCGATACTTCACGTACGTCATCTCGCTCACGCCGAATGCAAACGCGCCGTCCAGAAACACTGAACGGCGCGTTTGATTGCGTTTCTGCTGCTGTATGTCCGTGATGCGCATATGTGTGCGGCTCGTGATGAATCGGGATCAGGATCGTGATCGCTTTGACGATTCCGGCTTCGGCTGGGGAGTCCGTGCGGTTTCTTCAGCCGCAACAGGCTCGCCGTCTTCCGGTGTGTCTTCGGGAATGACGCCGAGTTTCTTGCGCACCGCCATGAGCACCTCGTCGTAGACTGACTGCGACGACGCAAGATACGCTTTAACCGCATCGCGGCCCTGCCCGATACGTTCGCCGTTATACGAGAACCATGATCCGCTCTTCTGGATGATCTCCTTGTCGACCGCGACGTCGATCAGATCGCCGATCTTCGAGATGCCTTCATTATAGAGAATGTCGAAGATCGCTTCGCGGAAGGGCGGGGCGACCTTATTCTTGACCACTTTCACTTTCGTGCGGTTTCCGATGATGTTCGTTCCGTCCTTCAACGCTTCGATACGGCGCACATCCATGCGGACCGACGCGTAGAATTTCAGCGCGTTGCCGCCAGTGGTCGTCTCGGGATTGCCGAACATGATGCCGATCTTCATGCGGAGCTGATTCGTGAAGATGACCGTGGTGCGCGATTTGCTGATCGCACCCGTGAGTTTTCTCAGCGCCTGCGACATGAGCCGCGCCTGAACGCCCATCGTCGCATCGCCCATGTCGCCTTCGATTTCGGCACGCGGCGTCAGCGCCGCAACCGAGTCGATCACGATCACGTCGAGCGCTCCGGAGCGGACAAGCGTTTCGACGATTTCAAGTCCCTGTTCGCCGTACTCGGGCTGCGACAACAGGAGGTTGTTCACATCCACACCGAGTTTCTTTGCATACTGCGTATCGAGCGCATGCTCGGCATCGATGAACGCAGCGATGCCGCCCAGCTTCTGTGCCTCCGCAATGATATGAAGGCAGAGCGTTGTTTTTCCGGACGATTCCGGTCCGTAGATTTCTATCACGCGGCCGCGAGGCACGCCTCCCACGCCGAGTGCCGCATCGAGCGAGATGGATCCGGTTGAGATCGCATCGATCTTCACGATCGGGCCGTCGTTCAGTTTCATGATCGAGCCCTTGCCGTATTCCTTCTCGATACTGTCGATCGCACTTTTCAGCGCCACCATTTTTGCATCTTTTTCATCAGCCATAATACTCCTCCTGATTCGTCCTTGGGATTGCAATGATTTCATTGTGAATATGCGGGCCGGGGAAGTGCGGCGCCTTGTGATGTCGAACGCGGTATGTCCATCCCCCCAACCCGAAGTGCAGTACTTTGAAGGTAGCGTTTTCGCAACACGAAAGCAAGCAGCCGTCCGTGGCTCAGGCCTGACGTGTGACAGCCTGCCGTATAACTGCTCAGGCCTGGTGTGTAACAGCCCGCCGTATGACAGCTCAGGCCTGATGTGTTTCGATTTTTAACAGTTTTCGGCGCAGCAATTCGAGCGCCGCCTGCGATGTGCGTTCCTTGAAACGGAGTCGATGATCGGCATAATTAAACTTGAGGGCGAATGTCGATTCCACATCCGAATAGCCGATCCAGACTGTTCCCACGGGCTTTTCCTCCGAACCGCCTTCGGGACCCGCGATGCCTGTCGTCGAAATGGCGATGTCGGTCCGTGCGACTTCTCGCGCGCCGCGTGCCATGGCTTCGGCCGTCTCGCGGCTTACGGCGCCGAATTGCTCGAGCAGCGCGGGATCGACGCCGAGCTCCTCGGTCTTCGACAGATTCGAATACGTCACGAATCCGCGCAGGAAGAATCCGGATGCGCCGGGCACGTTAGTGAGCCGGTTGGCGATCATGCCGCCCGTGCACGATTCGGCGGTTGCAAGCGTGAGCGCGCGCTCGCGCATCAGATGATTGATCACATCTTCGAGCGCCCGTTCGTCGGACGAGTAGATGAATTGTTCGGCCTTCGAGCGGATGACCGCTTCGGCAACGCGGATCTTCTCTTCGGCCGCCTCGGGATTTTTTTCGCGCACTGTGAGGCGGAGATTCACGCCGAGCGGATTGGGAAGGAACGCCAGCGTTACCGTGCCGTCGTCGCCGATCACATCGCGCACGTTTCCGATCCGTTCGGCAAGCAGCGATTCGCCGATGCCGGTGGTCTTGAGCGTGCGGTGCAGCACCACCGTATCGACATTCTTCGAGCGGAACAACGGCACGATGAAATCGTCGACCATGCCGCGCATTTCGTACGGCACGCCGGGCATGGAGAAAAAATATTTTCCGTTCACTTCGAACATCATGCCGGGCGCCGTACCATTCATGTTCCGGATCACCGTGCAGGTGCGGGGGAC
>DATGXR010000367.1:0-3835 GCA_035298825.1 Bacteroidota bacterium | reverse complement strand
ATGTCCATTCACCCAATACCGAGTCGCTCTCAGCCCAATGAATCTGCATCGCTCCTTCTCCCTTCATCGGGCGATGAAGCAACAGATGCTTCCCCTCGAACATCGCGTCGAACAGCATGCCGTTCTTGTTGTCACTCTCGTTGAAAGTTCCCCGCAGCAGGCCATGCTTTTCCCAGTCGATAAAATTGCATGTCGAGGCCACAGCGATTCTCACCTGATTCTCGGGGTTGCCCGATGCGTACGCGGTGTATGTGAGGAAGTACCGGTCATTCACCTTCGTGAGTCTTCCGTCTTCGACACCCAGATCCTCGTACGGCTCGGATGGCCGCAGCACCGGCTCGCGCGCCCGTGCAAGCACGCGCAGATCCGGCGTGAGCACGGCAAGTCCCATGGACGAATGCGTATAATCCTGCAGCGACGTGGTCGGACCCTGCGCGCGATAGAGCAGAAAACAGAGCGCTTCTTCCCCGAGGAGCGTCCGACGCGTCGCATCGCTGAACGGAAGCGATGCGATGATGGTGCGCAGCTCCTCCTGGTCTTCGATCAGGATGCAGGCCGGATTGAACGTGACCTTGCTTTCCCATGGATGTTCATCGATCTTCGTCAGAATGGGCGCGCCGCCATGCAGCCGCTCCACTCCCGGAATAACTGTTTGTGTCGTCACCATGTTGTTCTCCACTGTGGTTCCACAGACCACGATCGTTCCGTGCGTTGAATACTGCTCGCGTTCCGCCCGGCTGCGACCGTTTTTTTTCATGCATATTTTTATTGCCGTTATTGCAAATATGTCAGCACCAGATGTTTCTTCACCCATCCCTTCGGCCTGTCGACGTCGATTGTCACGCGGACCGTCTGCCCGCCGTCCACGTCGAAATAATTATTGCTGAGCTTCGGACGCTCGTCCTCGATTTCGATGCGCACATTCTTCGCAAGTCTCGATGCCGACACGGTCAGATGAAACTGTCCCGGTTTCAGTTCCTGCAGTTTCCACGACAGCCTCGGCTTCGGCAGCTGAAGATGCTTTGGCTCCTTGAAAAAATATCTGTTCTCCGTGATCACCCCGACCGATGTCTCGAAACGCACGCGGAGATAATGCTCGGACTGATCGTATTTTGTCACGGCGCTTTTCACTACGCGAGCCGCTGCGAAGGATGCATCCGGACGACAGACGATCTGCTTCGACCGCTTCCATCGGACTCCGCCGTTCACAGAAAGCAGTTCGATGACCACCGTGCCTTTTTCCGGATGATCCCAGTCGCTCGTGAGCCAGACCTCGACTGTGTCGCCTGCCGGTTTGAGCGAGATGAGCACGGGCGCATAGAATTTTTTCGCATAGTAATACGCCGCCTTCGGCACGAGCGAAGAATCGATGACCGACCAGCTCGAGACGGGCCAGCAATCATTCAACTGCCAAAAGAGCGTGCCTGCAGTCAGATATTTCCTGCGCCTCCAATGCTCGACAGCGAACTTCAGCGCCTCGGCCTGCACAAGCTGCCCATGATAAATGAAATCATCGAACGCATCGGTCACGCGATAATGCGCCGCCCTGAAACGCACAAGGCGCTCCGTGCCTTCACGTTGCTTATTATGATGCTCCAGGACTTCCGATTGCATGAAACGATCTTTGGGAACAGTCACCGCATCGAATGTGGAGCGGTTGGCCGGCGCCTGGAAACCGAACTCGCTCACGAAGCGCGCGTGATCCATCGCGTACTCCGGATAATCCTTCCAGGAACTCCAGACCGTCCACTGATGATGCGTGCCGTTCGACTCGCTGTTCGGAAATCCGTCGCCGAAGGGCGAGCTGCGCCAATAGATACGCGTGCCGTCGAGCTTCTCGCAGACTGAAGGCAGGAGCGACGAGAAAATCCCGGCGCCGCGCATGTCGTCGGGCGACGCGCCCGGATGCTCCGTGCAAAACAGCCACTCCGATTCGTTGTTACCGCACCAGACAACGATCGAAGGATGGTTCCGCAGACGGCGGACCACTTTCTCCGCTTCGTCCCGAACCTGGGCGTGAAACCATTCGTCGTCGGGATACTCTCCGCACGCGAACATGAAATCCTGCCACACCATCAGCCCGAGTCTGTCGCACAAATCGTAGAATACTTCCTGCTCGTAAATGCCTCCGCCCCAGACGCGAAGCATATTCATATGCGCATCACGCGCAAGCGTGAGCAGGCGCTCGTACGTCGTCTCCGGAATGCGCGGAATGAACGAATCGGACGGGATCCAATCCGCTCCCTTGCAGAAGATCTTCCGCCCGTTCACTTCGATGATGAATGAACTGCCTTCTTCATCTTTTTCCTGCAATAATTTTACAGTCCGCACGGCGAACGATGTTTCAACCGCTCCGATTTCTTCGGCTCCCCTTCGGAGCTCGATCACCGCCGCATACATCGGCTGCGCGCCGTATTCATTCGGCCACCACAGTCTCGGTTCGGGAATGCGGACGTCGAACATCGCACGGCCCTCACTGACCGTGCCCGTGTATTCATGCGCCACCATCCCTCCGCCGATGAACGCATGCACGGACAGCGGAACATCGCTCGTCCGCTCGACGTCGACTGTCAGTTCCACCACCGCCTCGTCTGCCGACACCGACACGATTTTTGCGAACGGATGCGAAAGCCGTCCATGCGAGTACGCCTGCAGTTTGATCGACCGCCAGATCCCAGATGTGGTCAGACGCGGCCCCCAGTCCCATCCGAACGAATACTGCGCCTTACGCACGAAGGCGCGATGCGGATCGTTCGCCACACGCAGCGGTCCGTGTGCGGTCTCAAGGTCCTTCGACAGGCGCGTGGGCGAATCGAATATGATTGCAAGCTCATTCATCCCCGCTTTCAAAAACTCCTTGATCTCGAAGCGGTGCTCGACGAACATGTTGGCCGTCATCCCCACCTTCATGCCGTTGCAATAAATCTGGGCGTACGTGTCCAACCCCAGGGCTTCGAGCTCGACGCGGTCCTCTGTGAGCAGATTTTCAGTCACGATGAAGCGCTTCCTGTACACCCATTTCACCGCATCGATCCATTGCACGTCGTTCTCGTTCATGCGATAAAACGGATCGCCGATGATGCGCAGCTTCATCAGATCTGTATGTATCGTCCCCGGCACCTCGGCAGGCATCCACTTCGATGCCGCTCGCGCGCGAGCCGGCAGCATTCCATAAATATCCAACGCCTTGCACTCCCACTTTCCGTCAAGCAGAATTTCTTTCATCGCTTTCGCTCCTGTCTTTCTGTTCCATCAACTCACCACCGGAGGTTTAGGATGTTTCCGCAAGAAGCGGTCGGCTTCGCTTCCTTCGATGAATCTCACATTCCGCGCCTCCGTGTGGAGTACAAAAACACCCGGGGTGCCGCCCGGATGCGAGAAGACACCGATTTCTTCCGGACCGATCGTGTACGAATCGATGCGTTTATACTGCAGCATTTTTCTGAATGCCGGATAATGCGACAATTCCACCATGACAGCCAACGCTTCGATCGTCGATTCGGCGCCCGAGTTACGGTTGACCTTGTGCTGTGAAAGTATGCCGTCGAAGCACCAGCCCGTGGTCTGATCGTACATCGGTTCGCCGGTGCTGTTGTTCCCGAAAAACCACGATGCCATGAGGGCCGCCATCTTGAGATACATCGTGTCGTTCTTCGCTTCATACAGACGCACGAGGCCGACAGCAGCGGGCCTGATGTCGTACGCGATTTGTTCGAATGTTTTTTTCGCCGACGGTTTCGACGCGTCGGTTTCCTTCATCATTCCGTGTATGATGAGCCGGCTGAAGAACGATCCGGCCTCGAGCATCGGTGTTCGCAGCAGAGAGGGCATATTC
>DATGXR010000366.1:0-2964 GCA_035298825.1 Bacteroidota bacterium | reverse complement strand
CCGCGCCTTCATGCACAAGCACCGGCGGAAGATGACCCGCGTTGACAAAGCGGACCGTGCCGTCGTTTTCGGAGATCATCGCATAGATGAGCGATGCGAACAACCGCGAGGGACTGTCGCGATGGAAGATCGTGTTGATCCTGCCGACGAGTGAACTGACCGACAGGTTGTCGAAGGCGAGCGCGCGCATTGTGGCCTGGAGCTTCGCCGTCAAGAGTGCGGCATGGAGACCCTTGCCGGCCACATCGGCGATCGCCACGGCGGCGTGCGGTTTCTCGAGGCACAGGAAATCGACGAGATCGCCGCAGACCTCGTTTGCCGAACGCGTATACAAATAGATCGACCATCCCTCGAAGCGCTGCACCTGGCTTGGCATGAGCAATTCCTGGATATGACGGCCTTCGTGGAGTTCGTCGTGAGCCAGGAGCTTGTCTTTCAATTCAAGCAGGATAACAAGCACAAGCAACACCCCGCCAAACATCCCGTTTGTATTGATTGTGATCCCCGTTTCCGTGATGTGCATGCCGAGCAAAAACAACATCCCCGCCACAAAGAGCAGACGCCTCACCGGAGTGAGCCTGAAGAAGAGCGCCTTCAACATCCAGTATGAAAAATGGAACGCCTTGTGGAAGGCATGCATCGATTTCATCGACTCGCGCTGTTCCTGTGTGAGATAAAAATCACGGATCTCGGCTGATTCCTTTTTGAATGTCGCGCCGAGGGCCGACGAGCGAAAATCGTCACGCAGGCTGTTGAACGTTCGCTTGACATCTGATGCGATTTCGGACATAATGATTACCGGTCATGAAAAATTATCAATCAAACCTGTACCTTTGCTGAATATACGATAAAAGTGAGAAAATGTTTTAATTGCCGCGTCACGGCCGCACGTGGAATCATACGCACTCGAACGATGTTCCATAAAAAAATGGGGCGTTATGAAGACAAGTCCGCTTGCGGGCACACAAGCCGAGCCAGGCATGTTGATCAACGTGCCCCGGCTGATTTCGGCATACTACACCGAACATCCCGAGACGACATCGACAGCAGAGCGAGTGGCCTTCGGCACTTCAGGCCATCGCGGCTCGGCGTTCGACCGATCGTTCAACGAAGACCATATCCTTGCGATCACACAGGCGATTTGTCTCTACCGGCGTGAACACGGCATAGACGGACCGCTTTATCTTGGCATCGATACGCATGCCTTGTCGATCCCCGCCTATGTGACCGCGCTTGAAGTGCTGGCCGGCAACGGCGTCGATGTGATGATCGCCGAGGACGATGGTTATACGCCGACGCCGGTCGTCTCGCATGCGATCCTCACATATAACCGGGATCGAACCACAGGGCTTGCCGATGGCATTGTCATTACCCCTTCGCACAATCCCCCGCGGGACGGCGGATTCAAGTACAATCCTCCAAGCGGCGGACCGGCAGACTCGGCAGTTACCACAGTGATCGAATCAAAGGCCAACGAATATCTCGAACACAACCATCCGGACCTGAAACGAATTGCCTTTGCCAACGCACTCCGCGCCTCCACCACACACCGGCATGATTACCGTGCTGCGTACATTTCCGATTTGGCTAACGTGATTGATATGGATGCGATTCGCCATGCCGGACTCCACATGGGAGTCGATCCGCTTGGCGGAGCGGGAGTCGGGTACTGGGCGCCCATTGCAGAACGCTACAAACTCGATCTCACGATCGTCAATACGAATGTCGATCCGACATTCCGATTTATGAGCGTTGATTGGGACGGCCAGATCCGCATGGATCCGTCTTCGCACTATGCGATGCAAAGTCTGATCGGACTCAAAGACCGGTTCGACATCGCCTTTGCCTGCGACACAGATCATGACCGGCATGGGATCGTCACAAAAAGCGCCGGGCTCCTGCAGCCGAATCATTTCCTGACTGCGGCGATCTACTATCTCTTTCAGCATCGGCCTCACTGGAGTCTGAGCGCGGCTGTGGGCAAGACACTGGTGAGCAGCAGCATGATCGATCGTGTCGTAAAAAAACTCGGGCGGAGCGTCTATGAAGTGCCGGTTGGATTCAAGTGGTTCGTCACAGGACTCTTGGATGGATCGCTCGGCTTTGTCGGCGAAGAAAGCGCCGGGGCGTCATTCGTGCGCAGAGACGGTCGTGTATGGACGACGGATAAAGACGGGATCGTGATGGCACTACTTGCGGCCGAGATCACCGCACAGATGAGCCGTGATCCCGGCGAGCTCTACCGCGAACTGACACGCGAGTTCGGCCAGCCTGTCTATGACCGGCTCGAGGCGCCGGCTACGCCCGATGAAAAGGATCGATTGGCCAATCTCTCGGCACGTCAGGTGAAATCCACCGAACTTGCGGGTGAAACGATTCAGCATATCCTCACGCACGCTCCGGGCAACGGCGCTCCGATCGGCGGACTCAAAGTGGCGGCAGAACATGGATGGTTCGCGGCCAGACCGTCGGGCACTGAAAATATCTATAAGATCTATGCGGAAAGTTTCAGGGGAACCGATCACCTGCGCCGCCTTCAGGATGAGGCCCAAGCGATCGTCACAGATGCGCTTTCGGGTCAATAAGACTCTGCTGAATTTTTTTTAAAAAAAAGTCGTGGCAGCAATAACACAACATTCAACACTGGCGCCGGAAGATCATTATTTTGCCATGTGCGCTTAATAAAACATGAAGGAATGACATTGTGAAAACCCTCTTGCGTGGTTGGATCCTGCTTGTTGTTTTTGCTCTCGCATCGTGTGTCACTCAGCGTGAAACAGGTTCGAGGCGACCTCCGGTCGCACGATCGTACGAGCAGGGACCTGTTACCGATTATCAAATTTTTTATGACGACTTGAGTCCCTATGGCATATGGGTCGAGTATCCCCGATACGGATATGTGTGGATGCCGGATCAGGTCGAACCCGGCTTCACTCCGTATGCGACTGCCGGCCGGTGGATCTT
>DATGXR010000365.1:0-4406 GCA_035298825.1 Bacteroidota bacterium | reverse complement strand
ACGAGAAGAGCATCTTGGCCCCATGCCGGATGACGCCGCCGAATTCCTGCTCCACGCCCGGCATGAATCCCGGCACGTCGACGAGCGTCACAAGCGGCACGTTGAACGCGTTGCAGAAGCGAATGAACATCGACGACTTATCGGACGCATCGATGTCGAGACAGCCCGCCTTCACCATGGGCTGATTGGCGACGATGCCGATCGAATGACCGTTGATGCGGCCGAATCCGATGATGATGTTCTTCGCGAAATGCGCATGCACCTCGAAGAACGAACCGGGATCGACAATGCGCTCGATCACTTCGTACATATCATACGATTCCCGATTGTCGTCGGGAATGAGCCCATTCAGATCGTCCACCGGTTCAAGATCCATTCCTTCGGTGGGATAGAACGGCGGATCTTCCATGTTGTTCGAAGGAATGTACGACAGCAGCGTCTGTGCGATCTCGATCGCATGCGCGTCGTCGCGCGCGATGAAGTGCACGTTGCCGCTGCGGGCCGATTGGGCCACGGCGCCGCCGAGCTCCTCGGCCGAAATATCCTCGCCCGTCGCCTTCTTGATCACTTCAGGACCGGCAATGAACAGATGTCCTGTGCCATGCACCTGGATGATAAAATCCATGAGCGCCGGCGAGTAGGCCGCGCCGCCCGCGCACGGACCGGCCACGATCGCGATCTGCGGCACGACGCCCGAGAGCAGCGTGTTGTAATAGAAAATTCTTCCATATCCCTGAAGCGAGTCGACCGCTTCCTGAATGCGCGCTCCGCCCGAATCGTTGATCGAGATGTACGGCGCGCCCTGCTTCATCGCCATATCCATCACTTCCGTGATCTTCCAGGCATGCATGTATCCCACGCTGCCGCCCATCACTGTGAAATCCTGCGACGAGGCATAGACAAGCCGTTTGCCGACCGCTCCCATGCAGGAGACAACGCCGTCAGCCGGCAGTTTTTTCTCGGCCATGCCGAGCGTGGTCGCCTCGTGTTCGACAAACCTGTAGAGCTCGTCGTAGAAGCCCGTATCATACAGCAGATGCAGACGCTCGTGCGCCGTCATCTTTCCCAATGCATGCTGTTTCTCAATTGCCTTTGTTCCTCCGCCCAGTTTGATCTGTTCGGTCTTCTTCCGCAATTGTTCTATTTTCTCATGAGTTGTTGACATAGTTTCGTTTCGTGTTGTAGTGGTGAAAAGAATGAGTTTGGCGCGATCACGGCTTTTCGCACAATTCCGTCAGCACGCCGTACGTCGATTTGGGATGAAGGAACGCGATATTCAATCCTTCCGCTCCCTTGCGCGGCGCCTTGTCGATCAGCTGCACGCCCTTGGCGGCAGTCTCATCGAGCGCTCCGGCAAGACCGCTCACCGCGAATGCGAGATGATGGATCCCCTCGCCCTTCTTTTCGATGAACTTGCCGATGGGCCCTTCGGGATCGGTCGATTGGAGCAGCTCGATCTTTGTCTGCCCGACCATGAAGAACGCCGTCTTCACCTTCTGATCGGCCACCTCTTCCACCGCATAACATTTCAATCCGTACACGTTCTCATACAACTTGATTGCTTCGTCAATATCCTTTACCGCTATTCCGATGTGTTCGATATGTGTTGGCTGCATTGTCTTTTCCTTTTGAGTATTACACTGTGACCTGTTCTTTGTATTCGCCGAAGACGGCGCGCATGGTGTTGCAGATTTCGCCGATCGAGGCGTACGACTTCACGGCGTCGAGAATGATCGGCATGAGATTCTCTGTTCCGGCTGCGGCTGTTTTGAGCGCCGCAAGTTTCTGTTTCACGTCGTCGTTGTTGCGTTCGGCGCGGACCTTCTGCAGGAACTTGATCTGCTCGGTCTGCACACGCTGGTCGATGCGCATCAGGCCTGTCGGTTCGGCTTCCTTGACCTGGAACTTGTTCACGCCAACGATGATGCGTTTGCCTTTTTCAAGATCCTTGATGCTCTGATACGATGTTTTCTGGATCTCCGTCTGCGGATAGCCGCGCTCGATCGCCTCGACCATGCCGCCCATTTCGTCGATCGCTTCGATGTACTTCTTGGCTTCACGCTCGATCTGGTCCGTCATCGACTCGACGTAGTACGAACCGGCAAGCGGATCGATCGTGTCGGCCACGCCGCTCTCATACGCGACGATCTGTTGCGTGCGCAGCGCGACGCGCACCGATGCTTCGGTCGGAAGGGCCAGCGCTTCATCGCGCGAATTTGTGTGAAGGCTCTGCGTACCGCCGAGTACCGCGGCAAGCGTCTGGATCGTGACGCGCACGATATTGTTGTCGACCTGCTGCGCGGTCAACGTCGAACCTGCGGTCTGCGTGTGGAAGCGGAGCATCATCGATTTCGCCTTCTTGGCGCCGAAGCGTTCCTTCATGATGCGCGCCCACAACCGTCGCGCGGCGCGGTACTTCGCGACTTCTTCAAGCAGATCGTTGTGCGCGTTGAAGAAGAACGACAGCTGCCCGGCGAATTCATCGACGTCGAGTCCCGATTTGATCGCCGCCTCGACATACGCGATGCCGTCGGCCAGCGTGAATCCCACTTCCTGCGCGGCGGACGAACCCGCTTCGCGGATGTGATATCCTGAGATCGAGATCGTGTTCCACTTCGGCACTTCCTTCTTGCAGTATTCGAAGATGTTCGTGATCAGACGCATGGATTGTTTCGGCGGATAGATGTACGTGCCGCGCGCCATGTATTCTTTCAGGATGTCGTTCTGGATCGTGCCGGAGATCTTGTCCGAACCGACTCCCTGCTTCTGCGCCACTGCGATGTACATCGCAAGCAGCACCGATGCCGGCGCGTTGATCGTCATCGATGTCGACACTTTGTCCAGCGGTATTCCATCGAGCAGTGTTTCCATATCGGCAAGCGTGTCGATCGCCACGCCGACTTTACCGATCTCGCCGTCGGCGATCGGATCGTCCGAGTCGTATCCGATCTGCGTCGGAAGATCGAGCGCAACGGACAAGCCTGTCTGTCCGGCCTCGAGCAGATAACGATAACGCTGATTCGATTCTTTCGCCGTACCAAAGCCTGCGTACTGGCGCATCGTCCAGAAACGTCCGCGATACATCGTGGGCTGGATGCCGCGCGTGTAGGGATACTGTCCGGGGAATCCTAATTTTTCAGTGTAATTGTCTGCGGTGTCGGAGGGTAAATAAAGAGGGTCGATCGGAGAGTTTGAAACTGTTGTAAAAGCCGGCTGCCTCTCCGGAAATTTTTCAAGATTTTTTTTATATGTTTTTTCCTGCCAATCGGCATATGCTTTCTGTATTTCATCACGTGTCTGCATTATTTCCTCATCTGAGTGGAAGTGTCTGTCGTTACATCAAAGAAAAAAGTACATATGCCTATAGTATACATAAAAGTGTAGAAAAATTCTTCACTTTTTTCATTTTTTTTGCAAAAACCACTGTAAATTGGGAGTTTTCTATCCGATACATTTTTTTTAAATTTAAGTGAAACATCGTTTTTACCTTACAAACACAGGTGCACTGAAGGCTGAGGGAATAAAAAAAACCGCCTGCCGCCGCGTCTCACATAATGAGTGAGTTCGCTGTGCGACAGGCGGCAGTTTTTCCGCTCTCGACTTCGTTTTAAAATGCGCGCGGGAATATTTCCAGCGCGGGCTGCTGTCTATTTATTCTTCGCATAGACGCGCACGTACTCGACTTCCATGCGCTGGGGGAAAATCGAATCGTCAACCGAACCGCCCCAGTTGCCGCCGATGGCAAGATTCAGCAACAGATGAAATCGCTTGTTGAACGGCCATGCTTCCCATCCTGTGCCGTCGTTCGTCGAAGTGAAATATTTCACTCCGTCGACGAACATATCCATGTGATCGGCATACCATTCAAGTCCGTATGTATGGAATGTCGTCGAAACGTCGGGGATCCTGATTGTCTTCGTTTTTTGCGTGCCGATCTTGAAATAATATTTCTGGCTGTGCGTCGAACCGTGTATTACATCCTGATCTTTTCCGACGTGCTCCATAATGTCGATCTCGCCCGATGCGGGCCATCCTCCGTACTCCCAATCGGTCGACAGCATCCAGATGGCAGGCCATGTTCCATAGCCGGAGGGCAGCTTCGCGCGCACGTCGATGCGTCCATAGACCCAGTCGCCTTTGTTCGCCGTCACCATGCGCGCCGATGTGTACTTCTTTCCTTCGAAGTCCTCCTTGCGCGCCTCGATCACGAGTTTTCCGTTTTCGATTCTTGCGTTCTCTTTTCTGTACTGCGTGTAATACTGAAGCTCGTTATTCCCCCAGCCTGAGCCGCCGACGTCGAACGACCATTTGTCGGGAGACGGAACCGTGCCCGTGTCGAACTCGTCGTTCCAGACGAGCGTCCATCCATCGATTGCCGTTTCGTCAACCGGAGGCGTCACGCCCAC
>DATGXR010000364.1:0-5974 GCA_035298825.1 Bacteroidota bacterium | reverse complement strand
GAAGCGCTGCCGCAATTCAGGCCGACGACGATCGTGCTGGGAAACATCGATCCCGTTTCGGTGATACAGCGGGGAACAGAAGAGGACGTCCGCCGCGTCGTCTCCGGACGTCTTATGCAGACCGCGGCATTTCCCAATCATGTGCTTTCAAGCGGCTGCGACATTCCATATACGACGCCGCTGAAGAATCTCGATATGATGTTCCGCGTCGTCGATGAATACAATTCCGCGCAGCACTAACGTGCACTGTGCAGTGTTGCATTATTAATGAGTCAATGCGTTCCAAAAATCAGGGTTACATTAATTATGACGCAACGACTCTGAATTGCAGGATTAGATTAATGATGAATCAGTGCGCTAAAAATATTCGCATCTTGCATTGCAATTGATGAATTAGTATATTTTAATTGTTGGATCAACATGTGATCTGCGGGCGTAACTCAGTTGGTAGAGTGTCAGCTTCCCAAGCTGAATGTCGCGAGTTCGAACCTCGTCGCCCGCTCTTTTAAAGGCTCAACCCTTAATCGGGTTGGGCCTTTTTTTATTGTCAGACTACAGGAAGTTGCTTTCGATGCCCCTGAACTGTATATTGGCGCATCATTCTGGCTCGCCGACGGGTCAGAAGCCATGATGCCAACTCGAAAATTGGTCCTTATGCCTGGCGAGTCGCTTCAAAATATTATCGAACAATTATGCTTGCCGAGTTACTTGAAATGACCTGTACCAATGAACCAATGGTGACGATTGAATTGCAGTTGCCCCGACAATCACTGGTGCTGCTGAAAATCGATTATTAAGTCCGGACCATGAATATTTTAAAAAAAGAATTCAATCTGCCCGGAAGATCGATAAAACCTAAAGTGCTGATCTCCGGCGGATTTGGAATCACAGTCCTCCTGATCCTGGTTCTCTTCACGCCATTCGGGATGCAAAACATCAAAACGTTCGCCGAAAGGCTTCTCGTCGCACTCGGCTATTCCTCCATCGCGTTCCTCATCTGGCTCGTTTTTTTGATTATCACCCAACGGTTCCAATCCAAAAGAATCAGTGCATTGGAGCTCCTGGTCTGTATCGTTGTCGTTCAGGTTATTATTGGAACGGCCAGTACCGTGTACAACAATATCGTTTTCGGTAATCCGTATCTTTTTGAATTTTTCTTTCAGTTTCAGTTCATCGTCCATGTCACAGGCATCCTTCCGAGCTTGATGTTGTTCCTCTTTCTCGATACGCCGTATTACGATGCCATTCTCTCACACGATACGGGAAGAGGGTCTCCCCGGATCACTCTTGAAGATGAAAATCCCGCGAAAAGCATCACCCTTCCTGCTGACGAGATCATTGCCATCACCTCATTGGATAACTATCTGAGCATCGTAACGCAACGAAATGGAGAGATTCAAAAACCGATACTCCTCAGGGGAACCCTGAAAAATCTCGAGAAGATCATTGGAAATACGGATTGCTTCATGAAATGCCACAGGAGCCACATCGTGAACCTCCGTTGGGTCCATAGTATTTCAGGAAACTCCCTTCACAAAAAAATTCATATGAGACTCGGAGATCTTGAAGTGCCGATTTCACGATCAAGACTTGCCGATGTGATATCCAGATTGAGGCAGCTCCGCTAAGCTCCCTTCAATTTATCCCAAAACTTTGCAATTTGTCCCTTTGCCTCCGACCCGCAGGCGTATCAGCTTCTTCTGTGCGTATATTCCATTGCGACGCCAACATCCACACAGCGAGGGAGAAATCGCTCGGTGGATACACGATCCTGTTCACTTTCTATTTCAATATTAGAATGGAGCGCATCCCATGAAAAACATATCCCTTGCTTTCATCCTTTCTCTTATCATAGTAATTCCTTCCGCAATTGCGCAGACAACCTATTCGCCTGATCTTAAAGGCACGTTGCGCGGCGATCATTGGGACGCGGAGTTCATTTCAGCACAGCTCACACGGAAAGACTCTTCGGATGCATTGATGGTCACAAAGACGGATGGCGACCAGGTTATTTGGTTGAAAGATTTTCGTTTTGAGAATGGCACGATCGAATTCGATGCAAAAGGCAAGAGCGGTCCGCCGCAGAGCAGTTTCATCGGCATCGCGTTCCGCATCGTCGACAAAGACACATTCGACGCCGTTTATTTCCGACCGTTTAATTTCCGATCCCCCAATCCGATGAACAAATCTCATTCCGTCCAATACACCTCGCATCCATCGTGGACGTGGACCCGTTTGCGGAACGAACACCCAGGCGAATATGAGAACGCCATCGATCCTGCCCCGGACGGCGACGGATGGTTTCATGCGAGAATCGTCGTGCACAGACCGGATGTGAGGGTCTATGTCAACGGCGCATACGATCCGAGTCTTCGTGTGAAAGAGCTCTCCGGTCGCAGAGGCGGATCAATAGGGATATTCTGCAACGGATTCGGGATCATCGCCAACCTGAAGATCGTATTGGAGCACTAACTCGTGGAACACCTCTTCATGCGATAAAAATTGCTTGTTTCTGTTGTATCCGAAATGTATCTTGGCTCATAATCGCCTGAATCTTTACGCGATCTCAATAAAAAAGTCCCGCCGTCGGGCGGGATGAAACACTTGCCATGACCATTCAAATGATCTCACATTCCGCGTTCTGGTGTGGCTTGATTGGAGACACACGAAATGAATGATCCTGATCAGCCGCAATCTCTGCAGCGCGCGATTCTTGAAAATGTGTCGTACGGCATTATTTCCACTAATCCCGGCGGAACTGTGACCAGTTTCAATCCAGCTGCCGAGCGCCTGCTGGGTTATACGGCGGACGAAATCATTGGCAAGCAGACGCCGATGCTCTGGCACGACACGGAGGAGGTCGCATCCCACGCCATCCAACTGTCGAAGGAATTGGGCGAGACGGTGCTTCCGGGATTCTCTGTGTTTGTCGCCCGTCCTCAGCACAAACTGCCCGAGGAAGGAGAATGGACGTTCATACGCAAGGATGGCGTGCGTGTTCCGGTGAATCTATCCGTGACCGCACTGTGGGATGAGAACGGCCACATCACCGGATTCGTCGCATTGATTTTCGATCTCACCGAACGCAAGCGTATGGAATCTGCCTTGTTCTTTGTCGCTCAACGCGGCTGGCAAACAAGGGGCGAAAACTTTTTCGATGCGCTTGTGCAATTCCTCGGCGAAGAACTCAATATGGAGTACGTTCTCGTCGACAGGATCGATGAGGATCCACGCATGGCGGAAACGGTGGCATTGTATGCCAAAGGCGAGATCGCGCCAAATCTGCGCTACGAGCTCAAGGGCACACCATGTGAAAACGTCATGGGGCAGCGACTCTGTGTTTATCCCTACGACATTCAACGACTGTTTCCGGATGATCCACTCTTACCCGGAATGGGCGCAGAATGTTATATCGGCATTCCGCTGTGGGATTCAACAGGTCAGCCGATCGGGTTGATCGCCGTCATGGACACCAAGCCTCTTCCCGACGGTGCACCCGTCACACAAGTACTCCAACTGGTGGCCACACGTGCTGCAGCTGAATTGGAGCGCGAGCGAAGCGACCGATTGCTGCGGGCGCGGGAACATGAATTTCGCACGCTGGCGGAAAATTTGCCTGATAATATCGTTCGCCACGATCGGGAGGGACGGGTCTTGTATATCAACCCGGCGCTCGAAAGAATCCTGGGAACCGATGCAGCAAAAATGTTCGGCAAACGCATCCGCGAAGTGTTCCCGGATGGGAGGTACGACATTGGCGCACAAGCCGTAGAGGACGCCCTCGCCAGCGGGAAGAACAGTGAAGTCGAATTTACTGTTCCCGTTTCGGGTAATGAAACATTAGTGCATCAAATACGGACCATCGTTGAGCGCAACGATCTTGGCGAGATAAGCGGCGTGCTCTCCCTTGGCCGTGACATCACCGAACGCAAGCGTGCTGAAGAAGAAATACGCAAACTCAACCAAGAGCTTGAACAACGCGTGAACGAACGCACGGCCCAACTGGTTGAAGCCAACAAGGAGCTCGAAGCTTTTTCTTATTCTGTTTCGCACGACCTCAGAGCGCCGCTGCGCGCCATCGACGGATTCTCACACATTCTGCTTGATAACTATGCCGGCACACACGATCAGGAAGCCCGGCGGATGCTCAATGTGGTTCGTAACAACATCAACCGGATGGCACAACTCATCGACGACATCCTTGAGTTCTCGCGCACCGGACGCAAGGAAATGAATTCCTCCGAGATCAACATGGAGATGATGGCTCACGAAGTGTTGACAGAACTCCAGGCTGCTGCCGTCAACCACAACGTGCAGGTGGAAATCGACCATCTGCCGTCGGTGGTGGGGGACAGTGCCATGATGCGACAGGTATTCATCAACCTGCTTTCCAACGCCATCAAGTTCAGCCGCGTCGCACAGGCTCCCACAATCAAGATCGGCTGTTACATCAAGGGAGACGAAATCATTTATTTTGTGAACGATAACGGCGCCGGTTTTGATATGAAGCAAGCGGACAAGCTTTTCGGCGTGTTCCAGCGACTGCACAGCGTGAACGAATTTGAAGGCACCGGCATCGGGCTTGCCATCGTCAAGCGCATCGTCGGCAGACTTGGCGGACGTGTGTGGGCCGAAGGCAAAATAAATCAGGGAGCGACTGTGTATTTTGCGTTGCCAACATCAGCCGTGGTTCATGAAAAAGCAGGATGAGCCGGTCCAATCTTCCGGACCGGTTGCTTCGAGTCACCTGTTATCCCTGCCAACATCACACACCTAAAATCATAAAGGGAGTGTGACCTGGCATTCATCGAATTTTCAATTCTCATTCGGGATGCAATCAGGCATCCATCGTATTTTTGAATCCCCGCATGAAAAGCATGTACGCGCAGCCGTAGAGCGTGAGCGCCGCGGTCAATGCCGCTGCATATCCGAACGAGGTCGCAAGAAAGATGACGGCAACCGATCCGATGACCGACGCGCATCCGTTGATCGCGAATGCCCAATCGACGAGGCCGGGCACACGCACGGCTGCTTTTGGAAACGGCATCCCCATGAAGTATCCGAGCGGCGCAAGGAGAAGACCGCTGAGGAACAACCGCACTCCGAGAGGCCAGGCGCCGCACAGCGACACGAGTTCGGGAAAGAGAATGATATCGGCAACTGTCCAACCGATGATGAATGAAAAGATCACGGACGGGGGATACTTTTCAACCTGCGCGCTTCCGATACCGCTCATTCCAAGCAGCACCGCCAGCACCACGGCGAGGCTGTAGACAGTCGATCCGATGAACAGCGTGTACTGCTGAATGAGAATCACCTCGATCATCATATACGCAAGCCCGATCGTGAAAAAGAACAGCCAGGGAAGAGCCTGTAATTTTTCACGCTTCATCACGTACGGCACGAGATTGATCGGGACGATCACCACAAGACAGACCGAAAGAATGACGATCATGATGATGCCTGAAAGCGGAAAACCACCGGTCTCGAGCATCGGAATTTTGTCGAGACGCGACGCGCTCAGATTTTTCCATCTGCCCATCTGTGCGATAAACGGCCTGTCATCCGTGCACGGTGAAATGTCGACACGCGCAGTGTCGGCGACAGATTTCCATCCCGCATGTACAATTGCATCGATCAGATTTCCCTTCGTCGAATCAACGGGCGGATATAACCGTCGCATGCCACGAAGCGTCTTCGGCTGGGAGTTCGCATATGCCTGATCGATCAACTGCGGCGTCAACGTGCGCTTCGAGAGCAGGATCACGTTTCGCCTGAGCGTCGTGAGATCGTACACTGCGAAGTGCGCCGCCGGATCGGGTATGCCGAGCTCGGTCAGCGCCTCGATCAGTTCGGGCACGAGCCGGGGCACATAGAATTGATGTTCGAGCGACATATATCCGCTGTCCGACAACGCCTTCCAATAATCCTTGAATGCCTCCTTCGTGAACAGATAATTTTCGGCCAACGCAAA
>DATGXR010000363.1:0-1755 GCA_035298825.1 Bacteroidota bacterium | reverse complement strand
CTATCAAAAGTGACGAAGATGCTGTCGCCAGGGATGAGAGCCAAATGGATCGTCCTGTCGAACGTCAGCTGAAAATACTGAACTGAGCGTATCGTCACTCTGAACCGAAAACGCCCCGAAGAATCAGTATTCGTCGTTTGCGAACCATCATAGTTCTTGAGGACGATCTGTGTCAGCGGCTGGTGAGTCACGCCTGCAACCGTGCACTGTTTGGCATTCACTCCGGTCACAAGGCAGGCTTGCAGCATCATCAGGACAACATGAAAGCGAAGTGTTTTCATTGTTCGTCCCCAGTATGATGAGTGGGCGTTTTTTTGCGTTGACCATTATTGTGCGCAATTTACCACATTTTATCGGAATGGGCAAACAACACTTGTGTTCAATGATGATCTTTTTCGACATCGAATGAAAATGCGAGGGCGCGAATATTGTGAAGCTGCCTGAATCGCGAAGGCAGCGTCACCGTGACGATGCCGTCTTTTTGCGTCCATGGCACATCCGATCCGTCCTGAAGGCAGCGCATGCGGCTGTCTGGCGCGGGCAGATTGCCATGCCAGACGAGTTCGGCGGGAACCGGTTCATCGTCCTTCAGTCGGACGATTGCATAGCGCTTCATGCCATCTTTGCGTTGCGTGAAAAATATTTCACCGTCCCGGTACGTGTCCGCGCTGCGTGTTGAATAGATCGCCTCGCCGTTGATTTTCAGCCATGCGCCGATTTCCCGAAGCCGGTCCACCTGTGCGCTCGTGAGCGTGCCGTCGGGATGCGGTCCGACACCGAGCAGCATCGATCCGCCCTTCGCCACGATTTCAATGAGCGTGTGCACGATTTCGGTGGGTGACTTGTAGTGTTCGCGGGGAGTATATCCCCAGGCGCGTCCCAACGTGATGCAGCTTTCCCAGGGTTGTGCAAGGGACCGATCGGGAATTCGCTGTTCGGGGGTCTGATAATTTTCGTACGGTCCGCCCACAGTGCGATCGACGACGAGCACACCGGGCTGCTCGGCTCGCGCCATGGCGGCGATGCGTGGAATGTCCACATCCTGGCTCCATTCGGGAATCGCCGCGCCCCACGAACGCACTTCGTCCGTCACCGACTCGAGCGGCCGCACCCATCCGCCGTCGAGCCAGAGGATGTCGATACCGCCGTACCCGTGCATCAGCTCACGGATCTGATTGAATGTGAACGTTTTGAAATTCTCCCATCGCCACGGATACGTGCGTATGTCGTAATTGACATTGCGATTCGGCGTCGCGTACGTCGGCCACCAGTAGTATTCCGAATGCCAGTCCGGTTTCGAAAAATAGGCGCCGATCATGAATCCGCGTTTTCGAAAAGCCTCGAACACGAATTTCGCCACATCGGATTTCGGATTCGCGGCAAACGGTCCGTTGGAGATCTTGAAATCAGTCTCGTGCGTGTCGAACATGCAGAAACCGTCGTGATGTTTCGTCGTGAAGACGAGATAGCGCATGCCGGCATCCGCGGCAGCATTCGCCCACTGGTCGGGATCGAACCGCTCGGGATTGAATTCGTTCTTCACAGCCCAATAGCGCTGCTTAGAGTCCTCATAACTGACCGTACTGTCTCGGTGCACCCAGGGTTCGGAACAGATCCCCCACGATTCAAGCACGCCGTGCACTGAATACAAACCCCAGTGAACGATCATGCCGAACTTTTGATCGCGCCAGCGTTCGAGCTTCTCGCGCACGAGCGGATCGTCCGGATAGACATAGTTGACAGATTGCGGATGGA
>DATGXR010000362.1:0-2646 GCA_035298825.1 Bacteroidota bacterium | reverse complement strand
CCACACATTGTATTTGCGCGTCAGCGTTTTGCCCGCCACATTGAAAATCGCGAACGTGACGGCAGCGATGAGCGCGAAGATCACGCCCTTGAAATTCCCGCGAAGAATTGTCGGATCGTATGCGCCCACGGCGAAGAAAATGCCGACGGTCGCACACAGCAGCGCCAGGAACTTGACGAGCGTAAAGCGTTCATGCTGCACGAACGTGGCGTAGAGCATCACGAGAATCGGCGCCGTGTACTGGAGCAGGATCGACGTCGCGACGTTCGATTCCTTGATGGCGAAGTAATAAAAATAATTCGATCCGGCCACGCCGCAAATGCCGACGAAGAAAAATGACGGAAGATCGCGCAGCTCGATGCGCAGCAGCGAGCGATTCGTCAGGAAAAAGAACACGGCAAGCGCACAGCACGCGATCGAGACGCGCGTCTGCACGATGATCAGCGGATCGAACTGGTTGTTGAAGAGATGTTTCACAACGGTGGCGGCCACTCCCCACAATGTTGCAGCGGCGGCGATCCAGACATACCCAAGATACTGCTTCATCCGTTCGGTTATTCTCCCGCCTCGTCTGCCTTCAGACGGTAGTATTCGGCCAGATCATCGTCACCGCTGATGTGATAGAGATTTGCTAGGCGGTTGCACAGGCTTTTTTTGTTGTGGACACATTCGAGGCCGACCTTGAGGAATTCGATCAGCGCTGAGACGGGAGGAATATTCAGATCGGGATTGTAACAATCGCAGGCGTCGAGATAAGGATCGGGCTCGGCGGGCTTGATCGCCGCAGCCTTCTCGTAGTATTCAAGCGCCTGTTCGAAATTGTCGCGCGAGGCATACAGCAACTCGAACACATTCGCCAGCCACATGTAGACATCGTAGGCGATTTGGGGAAATTCACGGGCGAGCTTCTCGCCGAAGAGCATGATCTCGTCCGGGCCGAGCGAGTCGTTCCAGAAAAGAATGCGGTACAGTTCGACATCGTCGATCCGTTGCGCAAGCGCAGACTCGAATGCGTCGAAGATCTCGTTGAAATTCGTCGAGGACGCAAATCGCTGCTTTATCTCTTCTCGTGATAACTCTGCCATACACTCTCTCGAATAATGAGGAAATGTAACCAGATGGACGCACAAAAGCAACAAAGAATCGCACGCAGCATGCCTTGCAAATTGAAGAATCTTTTCATACACTACTTCGTACATGTTACAAAAACATTTGATCAACGGAGATCGTTCATGAAAATATTCACATTCGTCGCGATGCTGGCGCTCGTGCTGTCCGCTCCCCTTGCCGCCGCACCGGCGGACACCACCGCGCAGGCGATTCATCCGGCAGCGTTCAATCCCGCGGCCGACGCCGACAAAGAGATCCATCTTGCGATCGCCGAGGCCGGCTCGTCACATAAAAAAATTCTTCTCGATGTGGGCGGCAACTGGTGCAAATGGTGTAAAATGCTCGATGCGTTTTTCGAATCCACTCCGGATGTGTCGCGTCTGCTGCACGACAAGTACGTCGTCGTAAAGGTGAATTTCAGCAAGGAAAATGAAAACAAGGCAGTGCTCTCGCGCTACCCGAAGGTCGCGGGATATCCGCATTTCTTTGTGCTCAACAGCGACGGAACACTGCTCTGCTCGAAGAACACGGGCGAGCTTGAAAAGGGACAGGGATACGATGCCGTTAAGATGAAGGCGTTCCTCACACAATGGGCGAAGTGACCGGCATATGACTGCAGAAATCATCACAATCGGCGACGAGCTGCTGATCGGTCAGGTCATCAATACGAATCAGGCGTATCTCGCCGAACAGCTCAACGGCGTCGGCATGTACGTCGAACGCATGACGACAGTGGGCGACAACGAGCGCGACATTCTCGATGCGTTCGCCGTCGCGATGTCGCGCGCCGACTGCGTCTGCGTCACCGGCGGACTCGGTCCCACGCACGACGACATCACAAAACAAATGGTCTGTGAATTTTTCAAGACCGACCTCGTCCTGAACGAGCAGGTGCTCGCCGACGTCCGTGCGCTTCTCGGCCGCAGAAATATTCAATGGCGCCAATCGGCGCAAGACCAGGCGATGGTCCCCCGTACCTGCACGGTGATCCGGAACATGAACGGCACCGCGCCCGGCATGATGTTCGAAGTGAACGGAAAATATTTTTTCTCCATGCCCGGCGTGCCGTACGAAATGCGCGGCATGGTCGACGACTTCATCGTGCCGTTGTTCCGGTCGAAGAATGTCGATACGGTAGTGCTGCACCTCACGCTCAAGACCACCGGCATCGGTGAATCGCTGCTTGCCGAACGAATCGGAAACGTGCGCGATGTGATCGGCGACGACGGCACGGTGACGCTGGCCTTCCTTCCCAATCCGCTCGGCGTGAATCTCCGCCTCACAGTGCGCGAAAAAAATCCCGAGGCAGCCGAAGAGAAGATCCGCGTTGCCGAAGCGGTCATCCGCTCGAAGGCAGAACGATTCATCTACTCGTCCGACGAACGGGCGCTCGAAGATGTGATCAATCAATTGATGCGCGAGCGCGCGCTCACGCTTGCAACCGCCGAATCGTGCTCGGGCGGCATGATCGCCAACCGGCTCACTAACGTGCCCGGCGCATCCGGATTCTTCCTGCGCGGATTCGTGACGTATTCG
>DATGXR010000361.1:0-12249 GCA_035298825.1 Bacteroidota bacterium | reverse complement strand
GATGCTCACTGTTGCGACGCCGCGCTTTGCATCCGCAGCCGGCTTTTTTGCCTCGATGCCCGATCGCACAGCCGGAGCGATGACGGTCCGCTCCGTAAGCGATTTTGCTGCGATCACCTGGCTGTCGCTCACGAATGATCCGCTTGCCGTATCAAGGCGATCGCTCATCACGCTCGCCACACGCGCGCAGAATACAAACCAGGTGTGGGACGGTGTGCGGACGCTGCACGATCACTGGGGGACTGCGCCCGTGCTGTTACAGCCGGTACGCGCCGAACTGACTCTGCATATTGCGGCAGATTCGCTCCATCTGTATCCGCTCGGTGTGAGGGGCGAAGCGCAGGGAGGATCGGTGACGATTCTTCCTTCGGCTTCAGACCGGAGAGTTTTCGAAGTGACGCTCGATCAATCTGCGAACCCTTCGGTCTGGTACGGCATTGAAGCGTTCGGCGAGGAAGTGCCATCGCACGTGCGGCATGAGGAATCGGCTGTGAGTGACTTCGCACTCCGGCAGAATTATCCCAATCCGTTCAATCCGTCAACGATGATCGCATACGATCTGCCGCATGAGTCCCATGTGCGGCTGACGGTGCATGATGTGCTGGGGCGTGAAGTGGCTGTCATCGTGAATGAAGAGCAGTCGGCGGGAACGCATCGTGTCACGTTCGGCAGCGGCCGGATTTCAAGCGGAATGTATTTTTATCATCTGCAGGCCGGATCGTATTCGGCCCAGCGGATGATGCTCGTCATCAAATAAACGACATCAGAGTATGCTCCGACGTCGTTATGGTTCCGATCTTATGAGTATCCGAAGTACAATTCGGGAGATCGGACCCGTAATAGAATCAATCATGCACAAGGAAAGATCTCGTCATATGAAATTATCTCTACGCGGTATTGCTTCAGCACTTCTTTTCTCGGCGCTCGTGTGGTCGACCGCATGCGCTGAGGGATTTTTACATGCGTCGGGCACGAGCATCGTGAACGACAAAGGCGAAACGGTTCTTCTGCGCGGCATGGGGCTCGGAGGATGGCATGTGCAGGAGGGGTATATGTTCGGAATGCCGAGCAGCACCATGAATGCGGCATATCAAATACGCAACAGGATTGTGGAAGTGGTCGGCGCGGCAAATGCGGATTCGTTTTATCATACATTCACAGCGAATTTCGTCACGCGCCGCGACATGGAACGCCTGTCGCAATTGGGATTCAATTCTGTGCGCATGCCGATGCATTGCGAGCGCTTCTTCTCGACCAGTTCGCCGGACGGATGGAACGAGCAGGGATTCGTGGAGATGGACAGCCTGTTGCGCTGGTGCGGCGACAACAAGATGTATCTGATTCTCGATCTTCATGCGGCGCCCGGAGGACAGAGCCACGACAATATCAGCGATTACAATCCATCCTATCCGTCGCTCTGGGAGAGTGAGGAGAACAAGACGCTCACCGTCAATTTGTGGAAGAAGCTGGCCGAACGGTATGCGAACGAACCATGGATCGGCGGATACGATCTGCTCAATGAGACGCATTGGACGCTCGGCACAAATGTGTTGCGCGATATGATGGTGCGCATCACGACCGCCATACGCACAGTCGACACGAAGCACATCGTCTTCATCGAAGGCAACGATTACGCGAATAACTTCGCGGGCCTCACGCCGCCGTGGGACAATAATATGGTGTACAGCTTCCACAAATATTGGAGCACGAACGATCAGGCGTCGATCAGCGGCTTCATCACGATGAGCAAGAAGTATAACGTGCCGCTCTGGTGCGGGGAATCGGGCGAGAATTCAAACGCGTGGTTTACAGACGCGATCCGCCTTCTCGAGAACAACGGAATCGGCTGGTCGTGGTGGACGCTGAAGAAATTCGATACGGTGGTCGGTCCGTTTTCAGTGCCGAACACGCCTCAATATACGGCGCTCCTGAATTATTGGAATGGCTCTGCCGCCAAGCCGAGCGTCACGGCTGCACTGAGCGGACTGCTTGGCATGGCCGAAGGCCTGAAGCTCGACAAGTGCGTCTATCATCCCGATGTGATCGACGCCATGATGCGCCTGCCGTTCGACAACACGCGCCGGGCCTTCGCGGCGAACGCCGTGCCGGGAAAGATCTATGCGGCGAACTACGATCTGGGAACGCATAACCTTGCATACAGGGACGCCGATTATCAGGCGACGTCGGGAACCTGGTCGTCGTACAATTCTGGAGGATTTTATCGCAACGACGGCGTCGACATTGAAAAATGCAGCGACCTTCCGACGATCGGGTATGACGTCGGCTGGACCGCGGCCAACGAATTTCTCACGTATACGGTGAGCGTCCAAAAAACGGGAAAATACACTGTGTCGCTTCGGGCGGCGGTCAACGATGCGGGCAGCATTGTGGCCACGGGATGGGACGACGGCGTGCTCGAACAAAAAGCACTCGCGCAGACAGGCGGTTGGACGAGCTGGACCACGCAGGCGGCCGGATCGGTCGATTTGACAGCGGGAACGCATAGTTTGAAAGTATTCTGTTTTACAGGAGGATTTAATCTGCATTATCTCGATATTGCATACGCCGGTCCGACTTCGGTGAAGCCGTCGAAGACATTGCCTGCCGAATTTTCGCTCTCGCAGAATTTTCCGAATCCGTTCAATCCCTCGTCGTTGATCAGATTCTCGGTGAAGGTCTCGGGCCCGGTCAGGCTCACCGTGAGCGATGTGCTGGGACGCGAGATTGCCGTGCTTGTCAACGAACGACTCGAAGCAGGCGCGTATGAGCGGACGTTTACGCCGCGACAGGCATCGGCGAGCGGGTTGTATTTTTATACGCTCACAAGCGGCGGCCAGACCATCACGCGATCCATGGTCTTCTCGAAATAAGTGATCCGCCGGCATTCATACAACAGCGGGACGGTGCGCCGTTTCGTCCGCTGATCTATAGAGTTTGTGGTAAAATTACTAATTTATGCGTTGACAGTGCTGAGGGTTACAGTAATGCTGCCACGCCTTTTTACTCATTCATCAGATAAGAAACATGAAATACATCGTGACACTCATAGTCCTGGCGGGACTGTGGAATACGCTTCACGCGCAGAAAATTGTGCCGCCGCTGCCGACAGACGTGCTCGCTCGCGTCGGGAGCACCGTCATCACGGGTCGTGACCTTATCGAACGCATCGAACTGATGCCATGGCCCGAGAAAGAAAAACCGACGACGCATGATTCGTCGAAAGTGAAGGCGCTCAACTCGCTTGTTGCCGAACGCCTGCTCTCGCTGCAGGGCAGGATGCAGAATACGGGCGGCGATGAAGGCGCACGTCGCAAGGTGAAGGCGATTGAAAAGCTGTTCGTGCGCGACGAGCTGTATAAACGCGAAGTCAAGCAGAAGATCGCGGTTTCGGAAAGCGAGATCAATGACGGGCTTGCGAAATTTGCATGGCAGCTCCATGCGGCGGCCGTCGGGCTTGCCGATGAGCCTTCGGCCGATTCGCTCTACAGACTGCTGCAGCGCGGCGTGAGTCTTCCCGGCGCGCTCAGGAAACTGCCCGCCGCATCCGTCGCGAGCGTCGAAACAGTGCAGGTGAATTTCGGCGGTCTCGACACCGTATTTGAGAACAGCGTGTATTCAATCCTGAAGAAAAAATTCACGAAGCCGTTTCAATGTCCGACGTACGGCTGGACTGTTGCCGTGCTGATCGACCGGGGTTCGAATCCCGTGGCCGAGAAGATGAGTGCGGGTGACAAACGCTATCGTGTTGAGGAGACGATACGCAATAAAAAAGAGGGCCCGTTCGCGCGCCGGTTCATTGCATCGGTGCTCGTCCAGGAGAAGGCGACCGTCGATTCGGTCATGTTCGAACGGCTCGCCGCGGCAATGCATGCGATTCTCTCGCGCGATTCGGCGCAGCACAAAAATAAGAATGCCTTCGCGCTGACATCCGACGATGTCGACGAACTGCAGGCGAAGCTGCAGAGCGACCGGAATTCACCGCTCGTCGCGATGAAGGAGACGCCGCTCCTGCTCGGCGACGCGATCGAGGAATACAGATTTCTCCACCTTGGTTTTCAGTCGCTGGAGATGAAAAAATTCAAGGGCACGCTCAATGCCAATCTGCGGTTCGTCGTGGAGACGGAACTGCTGGCGCGCGAAGGCTACAAACGGAATCTCCAGTATTCGGAGAACGTGAAGCACGACGTGGACCTCTGGTCGAATTATTGGACGTCGCGATATCAGATGTGGAACGTGGAGGATACAGTCAGGGCGACTGAGCCTGAAGTGCTTTCAGCATTGAACACGTCGGCAGCGACGATGGGCGGCGCGTACGAAGTGAACATTCAGGAAGTCCTCTGTGACAATCTCGCCACTGTCGGGCGTGTGCTCGATGAAGCATCGCACGGAACGCCGATGGCGGACCTTGCGCGCACCTATTCAATCCGGCCGGAATGGAAATCGGCCGGCGGCGTCTCGGGATACATGCCGCTCACGAAGCATCCGGAGCTCACGCATCGGGCATTGATGGCCGACAGCGGCGCCATCGTCGGTCCGCTGCGAGTTGAGAACGGTTTTTCCGTGTTTCGTGTGATCGGGAAACGCCGCACGGGCGGAGCCGATCTTCCCACGGTCGACTCCGTTGTCATCAATATCAAAGACAATCTCACGGCAGGCAAGCGGAATCGGACGATGAGCGGGTATGTCGCCGGTCTAGCCAGACAGTACAAGGTTGACATCAATTATGAAAAACTCCGTGCGATCACGATCCAGCCTGCCAACATGTATACGCGCAGGAATATCGGATTCGGCGGCATCATCACGGCCGCGCCCATGCTCTATCCGAACTGGGAATGGGTGAAGGAATACCGCGACGGCGGAACAATCATTCCGTAAACGGGATCAGTCATGAAACTGTCAGTCAAGCAGCAGATTCTTGTCACACTCGGCGTGGGGATCGTCCTCATCGTCGGGGTGTTCATGCTCGTCAAAGATCCGTTCGGTTCGCCGGCTGTCGGCGCTGATACGGCGGCGAAAATTTATTTTGCCGACAATATCTCGATCGCTCACCGCCGCGTCATCGAGGAATTCAATCGGCGGTACGCGGGCAAGATCGAAGTGGTGCCTGTCGATCTTCCGTTTACAAAGTTCAGCACGAACGAGCGCAAGGAGCTGCTGGCCCGTTCGCTGCGAAGCAAGAGCGACAGGATCGATATCTTTTGCGTCGACCACATCTGGGTGTCGAGATTTGCGCGATGGGCCGCGCCCATGGACGAGTATCTGACGCCGGCGGAGCGCCGCGGCCTGCTGCCGTACGCGCTCGAGTCCTGTTCGGTTGATTCGCATCTCGTCGCACTTCCGTTATACATCGATCTGGGAATCATGTACTACCGGCGAGATCTGATCCGCGCGCTGCCCGGCGGCGAGGCCATCGACAAGCGCATCCGCGAATCAATCACATGGGAGGAATTCGTCGGCCTGAAGAAATATTTCCCCGACCGGCCGCTCTTTTTGTTTCAGGGCGACGACTTCGAGGGACTCGTCTGTATGTATTTCGAGCTGCTGGCGGCGATGGACAAACAGAATTTCAGGAAGAATGCCCTTCGCCTGACCTCGCCGAGCTCGGTCAAAGCCGTCGGGATGCTTCGCGATTTTGTGCACGTCCAGAAAATCTCGCCTCCCGAAGTGCTGAATTACAGGGAAAATGATTGCAGCGATCGATTGATCGCGGGCGACGCGGTCTTCATGAGGAATTGGCCGGGCGTCTACCGCGATGTGGCCGACAATCCCATTGTGCGGAAACTCGACGTGGCGCCGCTGCCGCATTTTTCGGGCCGCGAACCCGCCGGCATTTTCGGAGGATGGAATTTAATGGTCGCAAAATCGTGCACGGAGAAGGAGGCGGCGCGCACGTTCGTCAAATTTTTTCTGAGTGAAGAATCACAGAAGCTCATGTACAGCCGGGGCGGATACCTTCCCGTCGTCGACAACGTGTACGAAGACACGGCCTTTGTGCGCATGCATCCCGATCTTCCGCGGTACAGGCGATTTCTCGATCACGGCGTCGAGCGGCCTGCCCTCGTCGAGTACACGAAGGTCTCGGACATCATCGCCCATTTTCTTCATCGTGTCCTCGCCGCAGAGATTCCCGCGGACCAGGCGATGACGCAGGCCCAGCAGATGATCTCCTCAAACAAAGTGCTGATCAAATAGGTGATGTATGAAAAACCATGGTTCACGGATCATCGATCAGGTCAAAAAGTACCGATTCGAGCTGTCGCATCTCACGATCTTGTTTATCGTGCTGATCATTTTCCAGCTCATCATCGCGGCGCTGCACAAGATATCGCTGCAGAATTTCGTCGTGAAGACGCAGGAATGGTACCAGAAGGATTCGGCTGAACGGCTGGCCAACCTGACGACGACGTCGCTCGAGCTGCTGCTCGAAACGCGCACGAGGTCCGGATCGTTCGACGCGGCTGAACGCACGAAGATCATCCAGGATCTCAACATCATCTTCAGTCAGCAGATCCTTCATAAGAATGTTGAAGAGGTCTGCATCCTTGTGTCGGTGAAGGATTCGGTGTATGCGATTGACGACGGCGCCGTGCTCTATGCGTATGTGTTCGAAAATCTGCGCGATCTGCCGCCGCCCACGCAGCCCCATCACGACGCGGTGCGCATCTACCGGGGGATCATGAACAAGATCAGATCCGAAGAGCAGATTTATACGACGATCGCGAACCGGCAGACGTTCCATAATTTTGTGCCCTTCGTTCCCCGGGGCGAGTTTCTGGGAGCCGGATATATGAAGAACACGCCCGATTTTTCGCTAATCACGAAAGAGGTCATCACGAGCTTCGACGAAACGGCGCTCACATATTCGGGACTCATTCTCGGCGGATTGCTCGTGATGTTCTTTGCGTCCTCGTACACGATCAAGGAGCGCGACGAGGCGAAGCAGTTGCTGTTCGACGAACAGAAAAAATTTCTTGCAAAGGAAATCACTGCCCAAAAGGAATTGATGTTCACGAAGCGCATCTATCACACGCATCACAAGGCCGAGAAAGTGATGGGCTTCATCAAGGAAGACGTCCGAAGCCTGTCGGCTGGGAACATTGAACGGATCAAGTACCGGATCACGAAGTACGCGAATTTCATCGCGCGCGTCATCTATGACATGAAATGGTACGATCCGCCCGTGCATACGATACGCAGTACCATCTTCCGGACGAACATCAACGAGATGCTGAAATTTCTCGTCGAGAATCTCTTCGAGCGTGTGTCGGTCGCCTCTACGATTTTCAATTTCTCGTACGATCTGGATGCGGCGCTTCCCACGCTGCAAGTGAACGAGTATGTGGTGTGGGAAGTGGTTGAACCGCTGATACAGAATTCGCTCGATCACGCCGACGTCAATCCGTTGCATGTGCTGCTCACGACGCGGTACGACGCGGAGAAGCGCGAAGGCACGCTGACCATTTCTGACAATGGCAAGGGAATCAGGAAAGAGTTCCTCTTGCGGAATGAGGAAGGTACGAAACAGATTTTCCTGGAACATGTGTCGGAGAAGACGACGCCGGACAACGAACAAGCCGGATACGGATGTTATATCGCCTATCAGATCGCGACCGAACGTCTCGGCTGGGAACTCGATGTTGAAAACCGTCCCGAGGGCGGATGCCAATTCACTATCACAATCAAAAATATCTAGCATTATGTTTGCAGAATCTCCGATAGAGATCCTCCTGATCGAGGATGAAGAATATGATGCGCGCCGCATCCGCAATACACTGGAACCCGTCAAAGAATCGATCCGCATCAGCGGCGCCGTTTCGAACGGAAGTGCCGCCATCGAGCTGCTCCGGGCCGAGCATTCGCGCTTCGACGTGATCATCCTCGATTTTCAAATCGCGGGCGGCATCATGGGCGAACAGCTCATTCGCGAAATCAAGACGATCGACTCGTCGCTGCAGATCATCGTGGTGACGAAGATGACTGTCAACATCTCCGACTTCGAATTTGCGAACAAGCTCATCACGGCGGGCGCCTGCTGGTATTGCACGAAGTATCCGAACGACATCGACGAATACATTTACCAGCCCACCGACTTCATCCTTTCGATCGTCAACGCCTACCAGAAGCGCCAGCTTGAAAAGGAGGGAAGGCGCTCGCGCAAGAAACTGATGCGCAACATCGAGGACGTGCTGCGCCAGAAAGAGATCATCGGCGATTCGGAACCGATCAGACAACTGCGTAACACGGTCGAGAAATGCGCCGATTCGCTGAGCAGCGTGCTTATCAGCGGGGCCTCGGGCACTGGCAAGGAACTTGTGGCCTGCAACATCCATTACGCGAGCTCACGCAAGCTCGAGAATTTCGTGCCCATCAACTGCGGCAGTATTCCGAACGATCTGATCGAGAGCGAACTGTTCGGATACGAGCGCGGCTCGTTCACCGGGGCGCACACGAAAAAGCTTGGATTGTTCGAGTCGGCAAACCGCGGCACGCTCTTCCTCGACGAAGTGGCGGAGCTGCCATTGACGGCACAGGTGAAGCTGTTACGCGTGCTGCAGGAGGGTGAAATCGAGAAGATCGGCCGCGTGGACAAGATCAAGGTGGATGTGAGAATCGTTGCCGCGACAAACAAGAATCTGCAGGAGGAAGTCAGGGCGAGGCGATTCAGGGAGGATCTGTATTACCGGCTCAATGTGGTGCCGATTTATGTGCCGCCGCTGTGCGAAAGGCAGGACGACATTCCGTTGCTGCTCGAACATTATCTGCGCGATATCAGCGCCGACATGGGAAAGACGAAGCCCGTCATCACGGACGATGCCATGGCGATGTTCAGGCGGTATTCGTGGCCCGGCAACGTCCGCGAGTTGAAGAACGTCGTGCAGCGCATCCTGTTTGCCGGAGATCGTACCGTGAATGTCGAGAACGGGCGCGCCGCGATCGGATTCATGGAGCAGGGCAGCCCGCTTCAGCGAGACGGCGTCATTGAATTTTCCGAAGAGATCACGCCGTGGAAGGATATGGAACGGATCATGCGCGAAAAATATTTCATCTGGGTGCGCGACCGGTCCGTCTCCGATTCGGAGGCCGCAAAGAAACTCGGACTCGCGCCGCCCAATTATCACCGGATGTGCAAGGAACTTGGACTGAAAAAATAATCGCCGCCCCGGGCGGTACCGAAGGATCTCAATAATAATGTTGAACGACAGACAGCATCAGACAATCGCGGAGGCAGAGTGAGTCGCCGAGACAAGGGAGCGATGGCTCCGGAAAAAACAATTCAGATGTCGCCGCGCAGAAAGCGGCTCTTCGCCGCCTTTACGTTGATGACTTTTGCGACCGTGCTGGTCATTCTTGAAATCTTGCTCCGTGTGTTCAACTACGGCAGCGAGTACGATCTCGTGTGTTCCGTGTCTGAACGTGGGAAACAGTCGCTCTCCATCAATCCGATCGTCGGAAAACGATACTTCGATCCGAACCGGTATGCTCTGCCGAAAGTCGAACGGACGCTGTTCGATGCCCAAAAATCCCCGACGACATTTCGAGTTTTTTGTCTGGGCGCCTCGACGACAGTGGGGTTTCCGTATTCATATAATCTCACGCCGTCGTTCATCCTGAAGAAACAACTCGAAGTTGCGCTCCCCGACATGAAAATCGAAGTGGTGAACGCGGGACTCACCGCCACGTCGAGTTTCACCGTTGTAGAATTCACGCGCGAGCTCGTTGCGTACAATCCCGATCTCTTCGTGATCTACACGGGACAAAATGATTTTTATGGCGCGCTCGGCGCCGCATCGACAGTTTCAGTCGGCCAGTACCGTTGGGTCACTACAACGTACCTTGCGCTTCGTCGTTTCAAATCGTTTATCCTGCTCGAGGAATCGATCTCGGGCATATCTCATCTGTTCTTCGGCGGCCGCCCCGAAAAACAATCGGGCACGCTCATGCAGCAGATGGCCGACGACAAGGCGATCGCGTACGGGAGTCCGCTCTATCGCCGCGCGCTTGAAACATACAGGAGCAATCTCGAAGCGGCGATGGCGATCGCGCAGGAGCATGGCATACCCGTCGTACTTTCGACTGTCGTCACGAATGAGCGCAGTCTGCCGCCCTTCGTTTCGCTTCACAGAAGCGATCTTGCATCGAGCACCCGATCCGAAATCGACGCACTGAACGCGCGCGGCGACACGCTGCTTGCGCAGAAACAGTACAGCCGGGCGCTCGATGCGTTCCGGGCGTCGGCCGCCCGCGATGCGGGATATGCGATGACGCAGTTCAGAATAGGGCAGTGCTGCGAAGCCCTCGGTCTTGTCGATTCCGCGCGCGTGGCATTCGGCGCAGCGCGTGATCTTGACGGTCTGCGATTCCGCGCAAGCGGTGAAATGAACGGTATCATCCGATCAGTCGCACAGACGTCGCATGCAGTCATCGCCGACATCGACTCGGCATTCCGCGCGCATTCGCCTGGTGGTCTTCCCGGCCGCGAGCTTCTCTGGGAACATGTGCATCCCACGCTCGACGGATACATGCTCCTGTCGCGGACGTGGTACAAGGCGATGGCATCTGTCGCATTCAGATCGGCGGGACTGAGCGCGCGCTTGCGCACATCGCTCAGCGACAGCACGCTTCGCTCGGCGATCGGGTACACAGAATTGGATGCCGAATTCGCCGCGCAGACAATGCAGCGTCTGCTCAACCGATGGCCGTTCACGGCGGCGGCCGGATCGGATGCGATAGTGCCGCGCAATGACGTCGAGCGAGTCGCGTCGCTCTTCAATAACGGAACGCTTCGATGGAATGAATCGCATTATGAGCTGGCTGATGCATTTTTAAAGGAGAAAAATCTAGCGGCCGCAGCGCGCGAATACGAGGCAGTCCATGCCTTCGATCCGGATGATCCGTTTCCTCTGACGCGGATGGGGGATATGTATGCGCTGATGGAAAAGCAGGACAAGGCCGTCGAAGCATTTACGCGTGTGCTTGAAATCACGGAAAGCCAATTCGTGCATCTGAAACTCGGAGTGACATTGGCGAAATCAGGGGCATCGGAGCAAGCACTCGTCCATTTGAATCGCGCATTCGAACTCGAATCGGGATCGACGTCGCATTTTTCAAGGGCGCAGTTCGGCGAAGCCACGTATTTTTATGCGCTTTCGCTCTTTCGGACAGGGAGAGTTGACGAGGCACGCCAGACACTCTCTGTGCTTGTCGAGAATGAACCGGGAAATGAGAAGGCGGTCCGGCTCCTGACGGAAATAAAACGTCGATAAATAAGAAGCCGTGGCCGAATTATGGGGACGATCAACACTTGCTGCAGGAAATTAGTAATTTAGCCACGCGATCTAAATGGGGGAGCGGCTCTGAGCCGGTTCCCCATTATTATTTTAATAACGATCTGATTATTGAATTGATAACGAAAGGATCACATCGGTGAAATAATTGTTTAATTTACCGGTTTTTACTGCAACTTTTTCTGGCATAGTTAATGCATCACACCCATCGAATCTCGTCTTCGAAAGAAGCCCGCTGTTAAACAGGACTGCCTGCTGTGTGGAGTGTTCAGTTGTTCTATCATTCATTCAAATAACGTTCAAGTTAATTTACACAGAAGAGTGCCACCTTTACACTAATCCACGAATCGTTTCACAATTAAGAAGGAAGACTTCATATGAAGAAGATTTTTCTACTTCTGGTTACTTCCCTGTTCCTGGCGTTACCGGCTTCAGCACAATGGATCTTTACCGATTTTGAAAATTCCGTTAAAGATTCAACATGGGTTATCACGAAGAACTCGAGTGCGAAAAACTGGTATCTGCTGATGTATGACACGGCTGCTGCCGTTCATGGCTCGCAAGGTTTGAAGACAGTGTGGCGACTGAATTCGACCGAAAGCTACGGCGGCAATGACGGGTTCGAGTTCAAGTTCCCGCGTGCAAAAGATACAGGCTACTTCGCAACGAAATATCGCGCCTTGTACAAGGACAGCGTGACGTATTGGAACTTTGGTTCTGCGAAGTATATCAGCATCTGGTTCAACAACCTCAAGAAATCGACAGCCCCTGCAGGCGCCGTTCAGATGCGCCTGAAGCTGCACGATGCGGGCGGCAACTCCAATTACTGGGGCGGCGCCACGACCGATGTTGAAGACTGGTATTTCCAGTCGGCCAATGTGTACGATCAGGATCCGGGCTGGAAGCAGCTGATCATTCCCCTGAAGGAAGCATCGTCAGTCGGTGATCAGGGATTCAACCTTCC
>DATGXR010000360.1:0-8450 GCA_035298825.1 Bacteroidota bacterium | reverse complement strand
GTGTACGATTTTGTGGCGCACTTTCTCGAGCAGAACGGCTTCCCGCCCACACTCACCGAAATTTCCGAACGCATGAGCATACAGCCGAGCGCCGCGCGCGCGCATCTTCTGCTGATGCAGAAGAAACGCGTGCTGCGCTATGTGCCGCATACGTCGCGCGGCATTGAGCTGCTCAACACGAAGCCTGCCGGCATTCCGATCTACGGCAGCGCTCCGGCCGGACATCCGTTCCTGTCGCAGGAGAACATGGTCGACACGTTCGAGGTGCGGAAGTACATTTCCGCATCGGACGAGGTCTTCGGCATCTACGTGAGCGGCGACAGCATGAAGGACGCGCAGCTGCATACGGGCGACCTGTTGTTCGTCGATCCGAAGCGTCACCCGCGCGACGGCGAGATCGTGGTCGCCGCCGTGGAAGGCGAACCGACGATCAAGCGCTACTACAGGGATGCCGACGCGATCCGTCTTCAGCCCGAGAACAAGAAATACAAGCCGATCATCGTCAGCAAGAGCGACGAGAACTTCCGCATCATGGGCGTGGTCATGGGCATGATCCGCGCGCTCGACAAGCGGAAGATCGACGCGCTCACGGGCGTTGCCGCATCGTAAGAGACAGCGGCAGCGCGCGTCCGGGGGACGGACGCGCGCGCATCGCCGCGTCCTGACGGCGCGGCAGCAGCACGCGCCGCCCATCGCGCGTGCGCATTGACACACAGATACAGCGTTCACATCCGGCACTGTTGCAGAACCGGACCGCCGGCCGCGCCTATATCCGTTATTGCAAAACGGGGCAGGGGCGCGGCCGGCGAACACAGAGAATCGAGACCAGTGAATATCAGATGAATGCACTTGTTCCCGCATACAAGGTCGTGCAGCGGCACTTCTCCGCGCCGCCGGGAAAGATCGGACTCCTCTACGGCGAGCGCGGCGTCTATGCCACAGCCACACTCGTTGCAAGCGAAGTGATCCGCCGCTGCGGCGCCGTCGTCTTCGTCGACGGCGCCAACCGCGTCGATCCCCACTATCTGGCCCGCCTCGCACGCTACCGGTCGCTCGATCCGGCGGCGTTCCTCGAGCGCGCATTCGTCTCGCGCGCATTCACCTGCTATCAACTCGATGTCGCCATCACGGACGGCCTGGTGGAACTCATGCGCTCGGTCGAAGCCGCATCGCTCATCATCTACGGTCCCATGGACCTCATGGACGACGAGCAGGCGCCCCTGGGCGACATCTACGATATCCTGAGCCGGATCAAACGCACGCTGGAGGAACTCAAGCGCGAGAACATCTCGACGCTCCTGGTCTCGAAAGTGCCGAGATTCCAGATCAGGGAACGCGAAAAACTTTTTCCAATGCTGAAAACAATGTCCGATGTCGTCTATAAACTCGACAGCGTCGGCGGATACCAGCGTATCACACTTGAAGGAGGAACCAATGGGACGAACGGTGGGAACCGCAACGCAATTGATACAGCAGGAAGAACAAAGCTGGTCCAACTTCCGGAAGGCGCTCAGAAAAGAGGATCAAGATTTTCTCGATGAGCTCTTCCGCGCGGCGAAACTGCAGCTGCCCGCCATCTCGTTCGAAGCGCGTCCGATCGTCTTCGAAAGCGTGCTCCTTGCAATGCTTGTTGCGCAGCAGAAAAAAATTGCGCGCCTCGAACGGCTCATCCGGCCATGACCGTCTCTGGCTGGCTGTTCGACGCCTATCCGACTCAGACGGGCGTGACCGTCTGGATCATCGACGCCGACGGATGCATGCACAAGGCGCAGTACCGCTTCGCGCCCTCGTTCTATGCCGTGCTGACGCCGCGCGAAGAGGAGACCATCCGACGCGCGCTCGAGAAGCTGCCGTGCCGCATCCTGCCGGAGAAGGCGCGGAAGAAGGAACTGTATTCCGGCGCTGACATTTCACTCACCGAAATACAGGTCTCCGATCCGCTCAAGTTTCAGTCGGTCGTCTATACCGTGGCGCGCTTCGTCAAATTCTATCAGCTCTACAATGCCGATGTGAAGGCGGCGCAGATGTTCTTCTATACGACGCAACTCTTTCCGCTCGCCTTCGGCGACTTCACGATCGTCGACGGCTGGCTCGCGGCCTGGGAACTGTTCGACGCCTACGACGCCGATCGCTACACCGTGCCGGAGCTCTCGATCATGAAGCTCACGCCCTCGATGACGCTGCTTGCGCCCAAGTACCAGCGCTCGCTCGAACTCACGATCACGGTCGAGGACCGCACCGCCACGGTCGTGCAGGATTCGCCGCTTGAACTGCTGGAGCGCGTGAACGATTATCTGGATCGCTACGATCCCGATGTGGTGCTGACCGAGTATGGCGACGCGGCGCTGCTGCCCATGCTCTGTTCGCTGTCGGCTGAGTTCAAATATCCGCTCCACCTGAATCGCGACACGTCGATGGGACTCGTGTCGACCAAGGCGATGTCGTACTTCAGCTATGGACAGATCAAGCACCGCGAAGGCATCGTCGCGCTTTCGGGCCGATGGCATCTGGACCGTGAGAACTCGTTCATCATGGGCGAAGGGGATATGGAGGGATTGTTCGAACTCTCGCGTCTGTCGCAGATCGGCGTGCAGCAGCAGGCGCGCACAAGCATTGGTTCGGCGCTCTCGTCCATGCAATTGTCCTGGGCCTATCGGAACAACGTGCTCATCCCGTACAAGCGCCCGCTCAAGGAGGCATTCAAATCGTTCGCGACATTATTGAAGTCCGATCGGGGGGGACTCCACTTCATGCCGCGCATCGGATTCCACGAGCAGGTCGCGGAGCTCGACTTCGCGTCGATGTATCCGTCGCTCATGCACAATCACAACATCTCACCCGAGACGATCGACTGTCTCTGCTGTCCCGATTCGACGCATCGCGTGCCCGAGCTCGGCTACCGCCTGTGCGAGAAGCGCATCGGACTGGTGCCCGACACGCTCAGACCGATCCTGAAAAAACGCGCGCGCTATAAGATACTGAAAAAGTCGGCGCCCACCGAGGAGCTGCGGCAGAAGTACGACCGCATCCAAAGCGCGCTCAAATGGATTCTCGTGACGTGTTTCGGATATCTCGGATTCAAAAAATCGCGCATGGGACGCATCGAGGCGCACGAGGCCGTGAACGCCTATTCGCGCTACGCGCTGCTCGCCGCAAAGTCGATCGCCGAATCGCGCGGCTTCGAACTCGTGCATGCGATCATCGACTGCGTCTGGCTGAAGAAGGAGGGAGCGACGCATGCCGAGTATGAAGCGCTCGCCGACGAGATCGAGCGCGAAGTCGGCGTGAAGATTTCGCTTGAAGGCATCTACAACTGGATCCTCTTTCCCGCATCGAAAATGGACGAGGACATTCCCACCGCCACGCGCTATGTGGGCACATACGATACGGGAGAGATGAAAGTCCGCGGCATCGAAGTGCGCCGCCGCGACACGCCCAAGTATGTGAAGCATGCGCAGCAGGCGATGCTCGATGTTTTAAAGCAGGCGCGGACGATGAAAGAGTTCGAATATCTCGTGCCCGAAGCGCTCGACGCGGCCAAGGCGTTCGTCGATGCGCTCTATCGCGGCACGGCCTCGCCGTACGACCTGATCATCAAGCGGCACATTTCGAAAGACCCGTTCGAGTACGAGAACAGGAGCATCAATGCCATCGTCTCGCAGACACTCGTCGAAGCCGGCGTGAAGCTTTCGCCCGGCGAATCGATCGAATATATCATCACCGACGCCAGCGGCAAGCGCGATCCCCGCAAGGCCAGTCCGCTTGCGCTCTATGCCCTCGACGACGGATACGACGCGGATAAATACGCCGACTTCGTAATCGAAGCCGTTGAAACAATGCTCGAGCCGCTCGGCTATTCGAAGGAAAAAATCCGCATCCTGTGGGGCCTCGTCAAACCCCGGAAAGCCGCCAGAAAATTCATCGTGGCCGAACCCCAGGCGCAATTGTCACTCTTCTGAGTTGTTTTCCACATCGCGGGATCGTATATTGATCTTTTTCGAAAACACGCGATCCGGTAAGGCCCCTATGTCCCTGCGCAAAAAACAGACGACCCCGTTGTGTCCCAACTGCGACCATGTGCTCGAGAGCACGTTCAACTTTTGTCCCCATTGCGGCCAGGAGAACCACGACATTCATCTTCCGATGTCGCATCTGTTTTCCGAGGTTGTCGAGAGCATTTTGCATTTCGACGGCAAATTCGTTCACACGGCAAGGCTGCTCGTGACGAAACCCGGAGAGCTTACCGAGGACTTCAATGCGGGAAAGCGCGCGCGCTTTGTTCCGCCCGTTCGCATGTACATCTTCGTGAGTTTCATTTTCTTCATGATCCTCTCGCTGCTGTACGGACGCCAGAGTGAAGCTGCGGGCGCCGCGAACACGCATGCCGCCTCCGGCATGCAGGGTGTGATCACGAATGGGACTGCGGTCGATTCAGTGATTGCCGATACGTCACGTTCGGGATCGAGGATCAGCACATCGGACGGCAAGTATCACTTCATCATCAGTGGGACAGACGAAGACAGCAAGGAGATGAATGAATTCATCGCCGCCAAGGTAAAAAAAATGGAGGCCGATCATTATCACGGATTCATCGCGTCCGTGTTTAAGATCATTTCCTATATGATGTTTCTGCTGATGCCGTTCGCTGCCCTGCTCGTCGCCCTGGCGTACCGGAAATCGAAGCGGCTCTACATCGAGCACCTTGTCTTTTCCGTCCATTTTCACTGTTTCGCATTCATGCTCATCTCCGTGTATTTTCTTGCGAGTGAGCTCATCGCGAGCATCATCCTGACGCTGTGTGTGGCGGCGTTTCTCTGCACATATCTCTATCTGTCGCTGCGCAGGGTGTATAAAGAATCGGCTGTGCGTACCGCGGTCAAGACGGCGGTCCTGAGCATGACATATTCAACAGTCTTGTTTCTGAGCGTGCTGGCAGCCTTTGCGGCCAGTTTTTTCCTGTTTTGAGCGTCTTTGGAAACATTTTCCCTGTTGTGGGTTCATAGTACAGAGGAATCCGGGGCGGGCGAATTCTATTCATCAACGTTGAACTGATGCAGGTAAATTCCCAATCAATTCTGACGTATCGTGACGGCTCACAGCAGCCGTTTATGACTGTTTACGAAGCGGTCAAGCGTCCGTTGTATTCGTTCTGCCTCCGCCTGGCGGGCGATGCGGACGATGCAGCCGATGCGGTGCAGGAGGCGTTCATTCGTCTGATCGGCCGCGCCGGTGAGATTTCGGGAGCGGCTTCAGTCAAGTCATGGCTCTACACGACGGCGCGCAATCAGATCTACAACGAATTCCGCAGGGAAGGACGCATGCAGGAGATCGATGAATCAGCGATCGAGGCCGATACCACTCCCTATGCCGAGGCCGAACGCACCGACGAATCGGAATTTTTTGAAAAACTTCTTGCGCGCCTCACGCTCAACCATCGCGAGGTGCTTGTGTTGCGAGAGTACGAAGGTTATTCCTATCATGAAATTGCGGAGATGCTCGACATCCCCGAGTCGACAGTGAAAATGAGATTGTTCAAGGCGCGACAGTCGCTGGCAAAGATGTTCCCAATGAAACAAACGAGGTGACGTATGCAGTGCGAATCGATACAGGAGCAGATCAGCATGCTGCTCGATCATGAGCTTTCCGTTGCGGAAGCGCAACAAATTTTTTCTCATCTTGGGACGTGCGCCGAGTGTGCGGGATTTTATTCCGCATCAGCCAGGATCTCTAAACGCTTGCGTCGGCTGGAGCAATCGGAATATCCGTCCGCGCTCGATGCGCGCATACGGAAAGCGGCAGGCGCGCAGCGCACCGAGCCAGCGCGTTCGCCGCGCTATCTGCCCGATCGGTTGAGCGCCATCGTCCGCAGACGCATCGTGCTGCCGATCCCCGCCGCTGTTGCGGTGTTCATCGTGAGTCTCGGTCTCGGTCTGCTGCTGGTGCGAAGTGTTGCGCCCGGATTTTTGCCGATTGAGAAAGAAACCAAGATCGTTGTCGCATATCCGCCTGTCGAGGTGGTTGCCGACGATGAGACGATCACGAACTGAAATGTGTGACACGTGCACGAAATGAAAACTTTCAATGAAAGGAAGGAATACACGATGGCCCTTTTGACACAATTAGCGTTAGCCTGTCTCATCTTCGCATTTCCCGGATCGGAAGCGTGCGCGGAAGGAGGGCCGCAGAAAAGTTTTGCCGCTCTCGTCGTGCTGCAGGATCCCGATATTTATCCTGTGCCCACGCACAGTCCCTCGCCTGCGTATCCCGAATCAGCGCGCAGAGATTCGGTGCAGGGAACTGTGTATGTCGAAGCGGTTGTCGATCAGTCCGGACGCGTGCAGGATGCGAAGATCAAAACCGGTGTGCGTCGGGATCTCGACGATGCCGCGCTCGCATGCATGCGCCAGTGGACATTTCGTCCCGCACAAGAGAAGGGAAAGCCGGTTCGCTGCACCGTCGTGTTTCCGTTCCAATTCCGTTTGAAAAAATAAGAAGACGTGGAAGTCCATGGATCACCCGCGTCACAATGAATGCCATGATCAGCTGCATTTGTATCGATCTCTAATTTTGCGGAGTGCCCTAACGTGTGCAAAGACGATCGTTGCAATAGATGACGCGCACGTCTCACAGCTAAAAATATTTTTTTGCGCGCGATAGTTCTTGACTCGGCGATGCAACATTCATACAATGAGTCCGATGATCAGCCGAACGATTCACTTCACGGACGAGGATGTTTATGCGCATCGCAATGAATACGTGGAAACACGAGCTCCTCACCTCGGGCCTTCGCCACTGCATGCCGGTCATGCTGATGCCGGGGATCGCCCATCTTCGACGCACCGTACGTGAGGCTGTAAATGACGCCTCGATCCAGGCAGAAGCCGCCTTGTTTTTATCCGACCGCTATCCTGTTCCGGCAATCATCATGATGATGGATCTCTCGCTCGAGGCTGAAGCATTCGGCGCCAGCGTCACGATACCCGAACACGACGTTCCCACGGTGACCGCTCCCTGCGTCCGCGATATCGAAAGCGTTGAAGCGCTTCGTGTGCCGACGCTTGAGACACGACGGATCCCCACATATCTGAAAGCCGCAGAACTTGTCGTGAACGACTCGGGTACCAAACCGGTGTTCGCCTCATCCATTGGTCCGGTCTCACTCGCGGCGCGGCTGATCGATATCACCGAGCTTATGACGTCGATGATGCTCGAACCCGAAACGATCGAGCTGCTGATTGAAAAATGCACGACATTTTTGCTGAACTATGCAACGGCATTCAAACAGTTGGGCGCACACGGCATCTTGATCGCCGAACCAGTGGCCGGACTGCTGTCACCCGATCTCTGCGAACAATTCTCATCACGCTATGTGCGTCGTATCGTCGATGCGCTTCAGGATGAAACATTTCATATCATTCTTCACAACTGCGGTCCCACAATGCCGCTGCTTTCGAGCATCGAGGGCACGGGCGCCTCGGCTGTTTCACTCGGCAACGCCTGCGACATCGCCGAAGCGCTGCCGCAATTCAGGCCGACGACGATCGTGCTGGGAAACATCGATCCCGTTTCGGTGATACAGCGGGGAACGGAAGAGGACGTCCGCCGCGTCGTCTCCGGACGGCTTGCGCAGACCGCGGCATTTCCCAATCATGTACTTTCAAGCGGTTGCGACATTCCATATACGACGCCGCTGAAGAATCTCGATATGATGTTCCGCGTCGTCGATGAATATAATTCCGCGACGCACTAACGTGTGCCGGTGTGCAAAAAATTTCATCTTCTTGCATTGCAATTGATGAATTAGTATATTTGAATTGTTGGATCACGATGTGATTTGCGGGCGTAACTCAGTTGGTAGAGTGTCAGCTTCCCAAGCTGAATGTCGCGAGTTCGAACCTCGTCGCCCGCTCACTCAAAGGCTCAATCCTCAGAGGATTGGGCTTTTTTTATCGCCTGTCCGGGGGACATAGTATACAATCGACAGAAACCAGCATGGTGTCACAAAAGTGTCACAGATTAGTAATTATTAGGGAAGGGATCCTTTTAATAAAGTAATTTGGATTTGTCTCCGCGGCTCTCGGCAACACGTATTACGCTCTTAACAGCGTGCATGACGGGATTGTTATTACTGATCCAGAGTGCTGATGAGTTTGCGCTTACACCGTAATTTTTGCAAGGTCTTCCACTGATTGGCTGCCTTCCATTCCATCTTGACGGATACTAAGTTTCCCAAGACGTAGAGATACGTCAGTCTCTGTGAATGCAGGATGCCTCATGGATACGTTCGTTTTAGAGTAACGTGCTGCCTCTACAGATTGACTTGCAACGCGAAGTAAAAAACGGTAAGTTTATACTCAGATGATTTTTGACGTCTGAACATGAATTTCCGACGGGTGTGCGGATTATTGGGATTGAACGGTGACGAAACCGCTGGATAATCGTAAGATTTG
>DATGXR010000359.1:0-5943 GCA_035298825.1 Bacteroidota bacterium | reverse complement strand
AAGATCCTTCACAAAAATAAAAAGTATTGTCTGAAGATGTATCATGAACTGGGATATTCAAGTGAAATCACGTTTGAGGAATTTTTCATCTGGTGGTATCATTTCATTTATACACAGACGACAGATGTCATGCATGCCCGGGCGTTGTTGAAGGTGCCGGAAGGCGGCAATTTTTTCTATAAAGCTGAATAATTCGGAATTACTACTCATGATCGCACATACAAAAAATTTGTCCGCATTCTTCATTCTCATCGTCGGAATTGCAGTATCCTGCGCCATGGCGGGGGAAAAAACAAGCGCCGACAGCAGTCAGTCAACATCAAGACGAGTGTATCACGCAACTCGTTTAGCCGCCGAAGAGCCGGTCATAGACGGAAGATTGGACGACGTCTGTTGGAAAACCGGTGAATGGTCCGGCGGTTTTACCCAATGGGTCCCCAAGGAGGGGGCCGCACCTTCGCAGCAGACGCATATTAAAATTTTGTACGATGACAAGAATATTTACGTCGCCATCAGAGCATTCGATACCGAACCGGAGAAAATATCGCGAAAGGCGGGCCGGCGCGATGAATTGACAGGTGATGCCGTCGGGATTAATTTCGACAGCTATCACGATCATCGCACGGGGTTTGAATTTAATGTCACTGCAGCCGGACAAAAGGCGGACCTGATCCTGACAAATCCCGTGAATGCAGATTTCAATTGGAATGCCGTGTGGAATGTGAAAACCGGAATGGAAGATTCCGCATGGACCGCCGAGTACGCAATTCCATTGAGCCAGCTTCGATACAGCAGTGATAACGAACAGGTATGGGGGATGCATTGCTGGCGGTGGATCGATCGGCTGCAGGAAGAAAGCGATTGGGAACCTCAGTCGTCCACGGGACCCGGAGCGCTCTATTTGTTTGGCGAACTGCATGGCATCAGCGGAATTCCGAAATCGCGTCGCATCGAGATCATGCCATACTCGCTCGGAAAGCTGAAAACATTTAAAAGTGAACCGGGAAATCCGTTCGCGGATAAAGGGAGATTGTGGCTGGGAAATATGGGCGTCGACGCAAAGATCGGATTGTCGAGCAATTTCACGGCCGACCTGACTGTGAATCCGGATTTCGGGCAGGTGGAATCCGATCCCTCCGTCATGAACCTTTCGGCGTTTGAAACTTTTTACGAGGAGAAGCGGCCGTTTTTCCTGGAAGGCAAGAATATTTTCAATTTCGAATTTGATGATGCGTCGCTCTTTTACAGCCGCCGCATCGGTCATTCACCCGCCTATACACCCGATGTGAAGAACGGCGAATACAGGGATGTTGCGGATAATACGACAATTCTGAGTGCGGTAAAACTGAGCGGAAAAACAGCCGACGGATTTTCAGTCGGAGTGATGCAAAGCCTCACGGCGCGCGAGCAAACGAAGATCCATTCAGCCGGTGAAAACCGAACCATCAGTGTTGAACCGATGACGAATTACGTGATGGCGCGTGTGCAGCAGGATTTCGACCAGGGCAACAGTGTGCTGGGAGGGATCTTTACGTCGACGCATCGCTATATACGGGATTCCCATCTCGAGTTCCTGAATCGCGACGCGTATACAGGGGGTCTCGACCTTCTCCACCAATGGAACGACAAGGAATTTTATCTCGATGCCAAAGTAGTGGGAAGCGTCATCAGTGGCAGTACGGACGCCATTGGAATTCTTCAGAATTCATCGGCGCGGTATTATCAACGTCCGGATGCGAGCGGAGAGCATTTCGACAGTGCGCGAACACAACTTTCAGGATATGGAGGAAGGGTGAAAGTGGGGAAGGGAAGCAAGGGGTTGTGGCGGTATTCGACTGAATTGAACTGGCGCTCGCCCGGTCTCGATCTGAACGATCTCGGATTTATGCAGACGGCCGACATCATCAAACAGAGGAATGCTCTTTCCTATTTTGTCAACCAGCCTGTGTCGATATTCAGAACGTATAACGTCGGTCTCACACAGTTCAATAACTGGGACTTTGGAATGCATCATATTTCTTCCGGCGGCAGCGCAAGCCTGTATCTCGAGTTCCTCAATCAATGGGCGATGTCAACATCCGTGTCGTATACATCGCAGACATTGGACGAACACATTTTGCGCGGCGGGGATGCAATGCTGATACCCGCATCATGGTCACATTCCTTGTACGCCAGAACGGATTATGCAAAAAGAATATTTTTCGATATCAGTACCAATGTATCGCTATCGGACCATCAAAGCGCACGATATTATTCCGTGTCGCCGGGGATGTCGGTTATGCCGATCAACACGCTGAAAATATCAATAGGCGTCAATTACGCATCGAATATGGATAAGATGCAATATGTCGACACGAAGCTCGCCGGCAATGAAAAAAGATATATTCTTGCCAAAAACGACCAGCAGACATTGGGCGCGACGTTCAGGATCGATTATAATATTACTCCTGAGTTGTCTCTTCAATACTATGGAAGTCCATTTTCTTCGGCGGGCAAATACTCCGAATTCAATTATGTGACTGATCCGCGGGCTGGAGAGTACTCGAAGCGGACCACGTCGCTGCATCCCGTGCTGAACGGAGGGGAGTACGAAGTGTCGGAAAAGACATCTTCACAGATCGATTACAAGTTCGCCAATCCCGATTTTAATTTTACTCAATTTCATTCAAACCTTGTGTTGCGATGGGAATATCTTCCCGGTTCTCAGCTCTATCTTGTCTGGTCGAACGAAAGAACGTCGTATCTCAGACCGAGTCGTTCTTCAATAGGCGACATGGTGGCGAATCTGAAGGATGTCTATCCGAACAGCATCTTTCTGATAAAATTCTCGTACTGGTTGCCTGTGTAGTGCGAAATGGGGTATCGGACGGTCAATCGTTCTATTATTCTTGCTGCTGAGTCAAACAAAAAACAGTGTATCGTATTAACGGGAGATTGTATGAAGAACTTCGCCGGGATCGTTGTGCTTGCCATCATCGTTGTGTTGACAGCCCGGGCCGAGACGACGGAAACGCGCCGTCTCTCCTCGGAACGCGTGCGGGAACCGATCGTCATCGATGGCATCCTCTCCGAATCCGCATGGCATCGACAAGGATGGACTGATTTCACGCAGAAGCGGCCGACCGAAGGCGCCGCGCCGACGCACCGGACGGAGGTCTGGGTTGCCTATAACGACGAAGCGTTGTACGTCGCCGCGCGCATGTTCGACTCCGCTCCCGACTCCATCATGAACGTCCTCGGCAGACGGGATTATGACGTCACGGCAGACTGGTTCACCGTCTATGTCGATCCGTACCGCGACAAGCGCACCGGCAATTATTTTTCCGTAAGTGCCGCCGGATCGATGCAGGACGGGACGTTGTCGAACGACGAATGGAATGATAATTCCTGGGACGGCGTGTGGGATGTCAAAACAGCGACCGACGCGACGGGGTGGACGATGGAGATGCGTATTCCCTTTTCTCAGTTTCGATTCATTGAGCAGTCGTCGTACACGTGGGGCATCAATTTCGCCCGCAGTATCGGACGTACAACGGAACAGGATTTCGTTGTGTTCACACCGACGAAGGGCAGCGGATTTGTCTCGCGTTTCATCGAACTCGTCGGCATCGAAGGAGTGAAACCGCCGCATCAGATCGAGCTCCTTCCGTACATCACGACCCGCGCCGAATTCCTTCAGCATGCTCCGAACGATCCATTCAACAACGGCACACGCCTTCTTCCCGGGATTGGAGCCGATGTGAAGGCGGCTCTGTCATCGACTCTCATGTTCAACGGAACAATCAATCCCGATTTCGGGCAAGTCGAACTCGATCCGGCTGTCGTGAACCTGAGCGATGTTGAATCGTATTATCAGGAGAAGCGTCCGTTCTTTATCGAGGGTGCGAGCACATTCGAATTCGGTTACGGAGGCGCTTCCAATTTCTGGGGATTCAATTGGTCGGGTCCCGATTTTTTCTATAGCAGAAGAATCGGCCGCACCCCCCAGGGAAGCATTCCCTTTTCGGCTTCGTTCATCGATGCACCGGTAGGCACGCACATCCTCGGCGCCGGGAAAATTACGGGGAAGGTTGCAGGCGATTGGAACTTCGGCATGATCCAGGCAGTCACGAAGCGGGAATTCGCGCAAGCCGACACCTCCGGCGTGCGCGTGCGTGATATCGAAATCGAACCGGCGTCGTATTACGGCCTCGCGCGGATGCAGCGCTCGTTCAATGACGGTCGTCAGGGTCTCGGATTCATCGGTACACTGACGCAACGGTTTTTTAATGATCAGCGGTTGAAGGATGAGATCAACAGCGGTGCCGTAACGGGAGGCGTTGACGGATGGACGTTCCTTGACGAAGAGAAAGTGTATGTTGTCACGGCATGGGCCGGCGCATCGCGAGTCGCGGGAAATCGGGGACGCATGATTGATTTGCAGAACAGCTCGCGGCATTATTTCCAGCGGCCCGATGTGTCGTATCTCGGCGTAGACAGCTCGGCGACATCCATGACAGGCTACGCCACCCGACTCACCTTGAACAAACAAAAAGGCTCCGTCATGATCAACGCTGCGCTGGGCGTCATCTCGCCGGGCTTCGACGTGAACGATATGGGATTCATGTGGCGTTCAGATGTCATCAATGCGCACGTGGGTGGCGGTTATAAATGGACCGACCCCACTCGGTACTATCAGTCAGCCCAGTTGATGACGTCGGTTTTCGAGAGTAAGGATTTTGGCGGTACACGATTGTGGGCAGGGTGGTGGATGAGCGGCAACATTGAACTCACGAGTTTTTGGAACATCAATGCGGGCATGGCGTACAATCCTTCTTCGACTGATATCCATGCCACCCGCGGCGGACCGGCAATGCTCAATCCTATCGGCCGTGAATTTTTCGGCGGGATCTCGTCTGACAGCAGGAAGGAGATCGTGTTCAATGTGCATGGCGATGCGTACATCGGCGGAAGCGGCAAGTCGTATTATGCCGGCGTCTGGATGCAATACAAGCCGGCGCCGAATATCAATATCTCGATCGGACCCGGGCTTAATTATGGGTTTACGGCTGCGCAATGGATCAACGACTGGCAGAATCCCGTCATTGACCCATTGGCGACGGCAACATATGGCCGGCGGTATTTATTCGCAGACATGGAACAGAGGACACTTTCCACAGATATTCGTTTGAACTGGACCTTTACCCCGAGGTTGAGCCTCCAATTATTCATGCAGCCGTTTATCTCTTCCGCAGACTATCGGAACTTCAAGGAGTTTCTGCGGCCGGGGTCATTCGATTTCCGTTCATTCGGATCTGACGGCTCGACGATCGCCAAGAACATCTCTCAGCAGGGTGATCTGTCGTACACGCTTGATCCCGACGGAGGAGGCCCGGCATCGGCAGTCACGATCTCAAATCCGAACTTCAATTACAAATCACTCCGCGGCAATGCGGTTCTTCGATGGGAATTTCAACCGGGCTCCGTCGTCTATTTCGTGTGGACGCAAACCCGGTCGGATTCAGAAACCCTCGGCAATTTCGAGTTTCGACATTCCCTCGGCCGGCTGGTCGACTCCCGGCCCGATAATATTTTTATGATAAAATTTTCGTATTGGATTAACGCGTAGAATTTTCTCCCTTTTCGATGCAGATACCGTTTGAAACCAAATACGACCGTTCGTTGCATCTCCTATTAAGATTCGATGAACTATGTCGAATATGACTATGAATCATTGCTGTTCCTCAAAGAATACGATCATTCATGACCCCGGGGGCAAAAAAAGTGCAACGGATAAAGAACTTACGCATCAGTGTAAAACTGTTCCTGAGCTTTCTGTTCTTCGCATGTATCATCGGTGCAATAGGCATCGTCGCAACAGAGAACCTTTCTCAATTGGCCAATGCGGAAAGTGTATCGTCAAACCTGCAGTCGGAGGCAGGATCGGCACGAAGGCTGCTCATC
>DATGXR010000358.1:0-8022 GCA_035298825.1 Bacteroidota bacterium | reverse complement strand
GTATGCGAAACAATGGTGGTTATGGGTCACTTCGATTTTCGTTCGCGAGTATTTCGACACGATCAGCCAGACGCGGATGCTGCCGGCGAAAGGGGAGGATGTCGAATATCTTATGAAATTCTACCTGCTCGAGAAGCTGTTGAAGGAAATGATGCGTTTCATCGCAAAGAAACCCGGGAAACTCTCGACACCACTCACTGCCTTGCTCTTTCTCATCGGACAGATCGCGCGCGAACCGGCGCCCGCGCATGTCTGACGCAGCACATATCGGGACAGCGGATCCGGGGTTGCACAAATCGATTATTACTGCCGTATCATCAGACAGGGGACACAGATGGAAAAATATATCTGCATTCACGGACATTTTTATCAACCGCCGCGCGAGAATCCATGGCTCGAAACGATCGAGGTGCAGGATTCGGCTTATCCCTATCGGGACTGGAACGAGCGGATCACCGCCGAATGCTACAATCCGAACACTGCGTCGCGCATCATGGCCGAGGACAGAAAGATCATCGACATCATCAACAACTACGCGCATATGAGTTTTAATTTCGGTCCCACGCTTCTGTCGTGGATGGAGGTGAATGCGCCGGATGTCTACAAGCGGGTACTCGAGGCTGACCGTGAGAGCCAAAAATATTTCAGCGGGCACGGATCGGCGATCGCCCAGGTGTATAACCACGTGATCATGCCGCTCGCCAACGCGGCCGATAAACGGACGCAAATCGTCTGGGGGAAGGCGGACTTTGTGCATCGCTTCGGCCGAGAGCCCGAGGCCATGTGGCTGGCGGAAACAGCGGTCGATGTCGAGACGCTCGAGCTGCTGGCCGGAGCGGGGATGAAATATGTGATCCTCGCGCCGCATCAGGCGAAGCGTTTCAGAAAGATTGATGATCCGAAGGAAGAGTGGACCGAGACACCCGATGCATCGATCGATCCGAAGATGCCGTATTTGTGCAGGCTCGCTTCCGGTCGCGAGATCGCGCTCTTTTTCTACGACGGTCCCGTTTCACACGATTTGTCGTTCGGCGACATGCTGAAGAGCGGTGAGAAATTCGTTGAGCGCCTCATGGCCGCATTCAGGAAGGAAGACGACACGCCTCAGCTTGTCAATATTGCGACGGACGGTGAGACATACGGTCACCATGCGAGATATGGCGACATGGCGCTTGCCTACTGTCTGCATACGATCAGTGCGCAGAACCTTGCGTGCGTGACGAACTACGGCGAATATCTCGAAAAATTTCCTCCTGCGTTCGAGGCGGAGATCAACGAGAATACTTCATGGAGCTGTGTGCATGGCGTGGAACGCTGGAAAAGCGACTGCGGATGCAACTCGGGACGGCAGGGGTGGAATCAACAGTGGAGGGCGCCGCTGCGCGAGGCGCTCGACTGGCTCAGAGATGAGCTCATTCCGGTCTATGAACGAGAAGTGCGACCCTTTACGGGTGATCCGTGGGAGCTGCGCAACAAGTATATCGATGTGATTCTCGACAGAAGCCCGGAGAATATCGACCGGTTCTTTTCCGAGGCGCTCACGCGTGAGATTTCGGGCGAGGAAAAGACGAAGCTTCTTCTGCTGCTCGAGATGCAGCGCCATGCCCTCCTGATGTACACGAGCTGCGGATGGTTCTTCGACGAAGTCTCGGGCATCGAAACGGTGCAGGTCATGCTGTACGCCGCGCGCGTGATGCAGCTTGCCAAAGAAGCGGTTGACATGGACCTGGAAGCGGCGTTTGTCGAGCGCCTCAGGACGATCCCGAGCAATATCCCGGAGCTCGGGACGGCGGCCCGCGCCTTCGAACTGTATGTGAGACCGTCGGTGATCGACTTTTACCGCGTGGCTGCGCATTATGCGATCTCCTCGCTCTTCGATGGCACTATGGAACAACATGTCTTCTATTCGTATTCTGCATCCGACGAATCGATTGAAAAAATGGAGGCGGGCAAGTGGAAGATGGTCGTCGGTCGCGCGGTGATGCGGTCGAGGATCATTCAGTACGAAATCGAAATCAGTTTCGGTTTCGTCCATCTGGGCGATCACAATGTGATCGGAGGCGTGAGAAGGTTTGAAGGAGAGGATAAATTTGAAGCGATGAAGGCGCAGATGAAGGAGGCGTTTACCAAGCTGAATGTGGCTGATGTGGTTCAGGGACTCGATACACACTTCGGAACGCACAGCTATACGATCTGGCATTTGTTCAGGGACGAAACGCGCAAGGTTTTTCTGAAGATCACCGATGAGACGCTCAAGAATATGGAAATGACGTTCAGGCAGATCTACGAGAACAATTATCCGATCATGCAGGCAATGAAAGACGCAATGATGCCCCTGCCGCTCGCGTTCACAACCGCCGTGCAGTACACGGTCAACCGGGATTTGAAGCGGATTCTTGAGGATGTCGAGGTGATCGACATGGAGAAGCTGACCAGGCTGTACGAGGAGACTATGCGGTGGAACGTACCGCTCGACAGGGAGGGACTCGGATACGCGGCAAGCAGGCGCGTCGACAGGCTCATGGAAAGCCTCGAACTCACGCCGATGAACGAGAATGTGATCGGAGAACTCCAGTCGTCGCTTGAGACGATGAAGCGGTTGGGCGTGGAGCTGAATCTTTGGAAAGCGCAGAATATTATATTTCACATGTCGCGTACGCATCTTCCGCCCATGAAGAAGAAGGCCGCCCGCAACGCCGCCGCCGGGAAGTGGGTGGATACATTCTACAGAATCGCAGAGGATCTGCAGGTCAGACTTGAGTAAAACGCGATGAGAATTCCACACTCGACATACAGACTCCAGTTCAACAGGGAGTTTACGTTCGCTGACGCCGCCGGCATCGTCGAATATCTCCATGATCTCGGCATCACCGATCTGTACGCCTCGCCGATCTTCAAGGCGATGAAGGGATCGATGCACGGCTACGACGTGCTGAATCCCACCGTGCTGAATCCCGAGCTGGGAACGGAGGACGATTTTCTGGCGCTGGTCGAAGAATATCAAAAATTCGACATGGGATGGATGCAGGACATCGTGCCGAACCACATGGCATACAGCGGAGAGAACCTGTTCCTCGTCGACCTGTTGGAGAACGGTCCGAACAGTCGCTTTTACACGTTCTTCGATGTTGAATGGAACCACCCTCATGCAAGCGCCCGCCAGGGAATCCTCGTTCCCTTTCTCGGAAAATTTTTTAAGGACGCGCTCGAAGGGGCGGAGCTCCAACTGAAATATGACACCGAGGGATTCACCGCGAATTACTATGAAACTTGCTTTCCGATCAAGATCGATTCGTACCCGGAAATTCTCTCGGTCAATTTTACGAAGCTCAAGAACCGACTCGGCAAAAACGATCCTGACGTCGTGAAGTATTCGGGACTTCTCTACATTCTGAAGTCGCTGTCGTATTCGGAAAATATGGACGAGCGGTACGGGCAGATCAAATTCGCGAAGGGATTGTTATGGGAGCTGTATTCGTCGAACGAGCAGATTAAAATGTCGGTCGATGAGACGCTCAAGTATTACAACGGAGACAAGAACAATCCGGAAAGTTTCACGCCGCTTGAAAAGCTGCTGGCCGACCAATTTTACAGATTCGCATACTGGAAGGTGGCCGCCGAGGAGATCAATTACAGGCGGTTCTTCAATGTCAATGAGTTGATCTCGCTGCGCATGGAGCTCGAGGACACGTTCAACCGCACGCATTCGTTCATCCTGAAACTGCTGAAAGAGGAGAAGATCGGGTCGCTTCGTGTCGACCATGTCGACGGGTTGTACGATCCGACGGCGTATCTGAAACGTCTGCGCGAACGTTCGCGCGATGCCTACATTGTCGTCGAAAAGATTCTCGACGCTGGCGAGAGGCTGCCGGCATCATGGCCGGTGCAGGGAACGACCGGCTACGACTTTGCCGCGCGGCTCAATCAGTTGTTCGTGCGGCAGACGCAGGCAAGCGATCTGAACAGGATCTATATCAATTTTACGCATTTCAATCACTCGTTCGAGCGGATCGTGTACGAAAAGAAGAAGTTCATCATCCAGTCAAGAATGGCGGGAGACGTCGAGCGCCTCGCGTTTCTTGTCGAGGCCGTTTCGAGCAAGGACCGGTCGGGCATCGATTTCACGATGCATGGTCTGCAGCGCGCGCTCGAGGAACTGCTGGCGCAATTTCCCGTCTACCGGACGTATGTGAATCCGACGGAGATCACGGAGCAGGATCGGAAGTACATCGGCATTGCCCTGAAGCGGGCGCATGAGGATCATCCGCGGTACTTCAACGAATTCAATTACATCGGCACGATGCTGTTGGGCGATTCAACCGGCAATTTTACGGCCGAGCAGAACAGCCACATCCTCGACTTTGTGATGAAGTTTCAACAGCTGACGAGTCCCATCATGGCCAAAGGGTATGAGGATACGGCATTATACGTCTACGACCGTTTTATCTCGCTGAACGAAGTCGGGAGCGATCCGTCGACACTCGGTATGGGGCGCGAGGAGTTCGACGCATATAACATCGACAAATTCGCGACGCATCCGCACGCGCTCAATGCGACGAGCACGCACGACACGAAGCGCGCCGAAGATTTCAGGGCGCGTCTGAATGTGATCTCGGAGATTCCGAACGAGTGGGATCGCACGGCTGATGCGATTCATGCGCTCATCGTGCCGCTTCGCAGGGAGGTGCGGACTCGTGCCGTCCCCGATGCGAACGACGAATATTTTCTGCTGCAGACGCTCGCCGGATCGTATCCGTTGCGCGAGGAGGAGAGAAGTGACTATGCCGGGAGGCTGAAGGCGTATCTCGTCAAGGCGCTGCGCGAGTCGGCGGTGAACACCACCTGGGTGAACCCGAATCTTCCGTACGAGGACGGCGTCAGCGCGCTCATCGACCAGATGCTCGACGACGCAACCGGGGTGATGGATGCGTTCATACCGTTTATCACGCGGATAGCGCATTACGGAATGTACAACTCGCTGTCGCAGGTGCTCATCAAGGCGACGAGCGTGGGAGTGCCGGATTTCTACAGGGGATGCGAGCTATGGGATTTCTCGATGGTTGATCCGGACAACCGGAGGCCGGTTGATTTCACGCTGAGGAAACATTACCTGCGAGAGATCCTTGAGCAGGGAGAGCTTCCGGAACCAAAATTCCTGGAGGATTTGTTTGCGGACATGGAGACCGGGAGAATCAAAATGTTTCTCACATCGAAGCTGCTGCAGGCGCGCTCGAAACATATCGACGTGTACGCCGGTGGCGAGTACATTCCGCTCGAGGTGTCAGGAGTCCATGCGGAAAGCGTAATTGCATTTGGGCGCACTCTTGACGGCACGTGGTGTGTGACGATCGCGCCGCGTTTCCTGACTGCGGTGGTGGATGAGAACGCCGTTCCGATCGGCGATGTCTGGAAGGATACGCGTGTGACGCTTCCGGCCGGCGTCGAACGGTGGCGCGATGCGGTGACCGGAGTGATGCTTGAGCGGGAAGCAACAGTCGATATCTCCGATGTATTCAGGACATTTCCCGGGTCGGTGCTTATCGGTTCAATGACACATCAATAACCAACAAGAAGAAAGGGCAGTGCTATGCCGAATGCATGGAGTGAAAAGGATGAGCGTCAGTACGAGCACATCAAGGCGTCTGCGCGCAAGCGCGGAAAGGGAAAAAGGGCTGAGGAAATTGCCGCGCGCACGGTGAACAAACAACGCCGCAAAGCCGGCCGCACACCAAACAAACAAACCGAAGGGACGGGCAATCCGGGCCATCGGTTGGCCACACGCACAAAAATGGAACTGATGAATGTGGCGAAGAAGATGCATATCACAGGCCGAAGCCGCTTGTCGAAGGACGAGCTGATCGATGCGATCGAGAACAGGAGGAAATGACAAGGGCAAGGGCCGAATAAAGGGGGACACGCTCGTGAAACTAAAAAAATATTGGGAGGTGCTGAAAGAGTCATTCAGCAAATTCGTCGACGATAATGTGCCCAAGCTGGGCGCATCGCTTTCGTACTACACCGTCTTCTCTCTTGCGCCACTGCTGATCATCATCATTGCGGTGGCGGGATTCATCTTCGGCACGGACGCAGCACAGGGACGCATCTATGACGAGATCGAATCGCTCGTGGGCAAAGACAGCGCGCTGCTGATCCAGACGGCGATCAAAAAATCGGCCGACACAGGGGCGGGCATACTCGCGACGGTCATCAGTTTCGTCACGCTCATCATCGGATCGGTGACGGTCTTCATCGAACTGCAGGATTCGCTCAACATCATCTGGAAGGTGAAGGCCAAGCCGGCCGAGGGTGCAATCAAGTCGTTTCTGCGGACGCGCTTCATCTCATTCACGCTCATTATCTCGATAGGATTCCTCCTGCTTGTCTCGCTTGTGATTTCTGCGGGATTGACGGCGCTCGGGAATTTTTTCAGTGCGTACGTTCCGGTTCCCGTCTTCGTGTTGCAGGTGCTCAATAATCTGTTGTCGCTTGCCGTCATCAGCGTGCTCTTCGGCATGATCTTCAGGATTCTTCCGGATGTCGAGCTCTCATGGAAGGACGTCCGTGTCGGTTCGATCGTGACGGCGCTCCTGTTCGTTGTGGGCAAATATCTGATCGGACTCTACATCGGGGGAAGCACACTCGGCTCGACATATGGAGCCGCGGGATCGCTTGCCATCCTGCTTGTCTGGGTGTTTTATTCGTCGCAGATTCTCTTCTTTGGAGCGGAATTCACATTTGTCTATGCCGAGAAACTCGGATCGAAGATCATGCCTTCGGAACACGCAGTGAAGGTGACTGTTGAAACGGTGGAGCATGGGAAAGAGGAAACGACCGCAAAGAATCCGGACCGGGGGGATTAACTCCTTTTTCATCCCTTTGGTCCATTTCAGTTGCTTGAGAATATGCGCATATATATAAGACACATTGCTATATATCATCATATGAAAGGGGACGATCGACCATGAGAAGTAAACTTCAACTCTGTATCATTGCCGCTGCACTGGGGACACTGGGATTTACCGCTTCGGCGCAAAACGCTCCGCGTGACAAAACCATGCAGAGCGACAGTATGCGTGGATTGTACAATAACGATGTTAAACAAGACATGGATCTCAAAAAGAAACATGGCAGCGACACCACGCACAGCAGAATGAAAATGAAGAGCCACATGAAGCATGACATGGACCATGACACGACAGGAGCGCGGCACGCTCCCGATAACACGGGACGGAACAAACGGGACCGTTACGATGAGAATCTGACACCGACCGACCAGAGCAACAAGCCGGAGGATCTCGAACTCACGCGCAAGATCCGCGCAGAGATCATCGATCAGGAAGGCATGTCGGTGAACGCCAGAAACATCAAGATCATCACGGTGAATGGCCGTGTCACACTGCGCGGGCCCGTCAACTCGGTTGACGAAAAGGATCGGATCGCCGAGATTGCCGGAAAATTCGCGACGGCGGGACACGTCGACAATCAACTTGAAGTGAAAAACAACACTGACCAAAAATAAACGATCTCACAAATTCAGGAAGGAAAATTGCAATGGCAAAAAAATCTGTATTCTGTATCGCACAGTCCGAGGCTCAGGCCGATAAGATCGTGGATAGTCTGCGTTCAGCAAACTTTTCCAACAATGATATTTCGGTGCTGTTCCCGGATAAAAGCACGACGCGTGATTTCGCGCATGAGAAGAACACGAAAGCGCCTGAAGGCATTGCGACCGGTGCCGGCACAGGAGGAGTGGTGGGAGGAGCGTTGGGATGGATTGCCGGCATCGGCGCACTGGCCATTCCGGGTATTGGTCCGTTCATCGCGGCCGGCCCGATTATGGCGGCATTGAGCGGTGCGGCCATCGGTGCGACGGTCGGAGGAGTTGCCGGAGGTCTGATCGGACTCGGGATTCCCGAACTTGAGGCCAAGCGCTACGAGGACAAGCTCAAGAAGGGCAACATCCTGATCTCGGCCCATGCGGATAATTCTGACGAGATTTCGATGGCAAAAGAGATCTTTAAC
>DATGXR010000357.1:0-4773 GCA_035298825.1 Bacteroidota bacterium | reverse complement strand
CTTACTCACAGGCCAGGAACTGGGCTTCAAAGCGCGCCAGATCCTCGATCGACATCTGGCTCAACACGCCAGGCATCGGCTCTCCGCCATCCTGCAGCGACAAGGCGGCAGTGCCTGTCTGAAGTGTCGATGATGATGATGTGGCAAGAAAATCTCGCAGCTTCGAAAGCTCGCTCTTGATCCAGGATTTTGTTTCCGCTCCGAGGAAGAACGAACGAAGTTCCGCCGGACCCTTTTTCGGTTCGATCGTATACGCCCAGCCGTTCATAAAAAGATCTTCGCGCACGGATGTCTTCGATGACGAGAAGTGTCCGTTTCGGCGCATGATGCGTCCGTCGATCGGCGAATGGACACACACAAACTTGCTGCCTTCCTGCAAACGGATTATCGCTTCACCCTTCGCGATCTGCTCGCCTTCACCTTTTAAGAGCGTGAGCTCGGGCGCCGTGAACATGCGCGAAACGAAATCATCGACTCCCAGTTGCACTGTTCCCGAGGGAAAGAGGTTCAGCCATGTATGCGTCTTCGAAAAGAAAATGCCTTCCGGAAACCGCAGCGATGGGACCGCGGGCGATTTCACATGCACGGGCGCCGCCGATGCGGCTGCTGTCTGTGAACGGCGAACAAGGTAATCGATTCCTAAGAATGTGACGATCGTGGCGACGAATAAGAGGACTGTCATTGTCGAAAACTCCCTTCTTTCTGGTATTGTTAAGTAGTAATAAGCGCTCTGTGTTTCATTCTGCCTTATAGTAAGGCAAGTTGCGTGCCAGAAATGAAGCCCAAATTACTACTTAAAACAGCCCAGTTTCGCCGGTGTTGAACTCCTCACATTATTGTGTGTTGTATTTCACTACACAAAAAAACCAGTCAAATGTCGATATTGTGGATTATATCATAAATCCGGCGTTTTATAAATGATGAATTTCTAAACACCGCATGTTGAGTATTTCCACATATTTTTTCATCGCTCGTGGTTACTTCTGCGATTCTACTTCCTCCTCTTCGGGCTCTTCCCGCTTTTTAGCTTCTTCCTCTTTGAGGCGTTCGAGTTCAAGCGGATGTTCATCGTACATTTCCTCTTCCGAAATCGTTCCGCGAATCCAGGCGAGATTCATCGGATAGATATCCGGGTTGAAGATGATGAAATAGAAATGCCAGACGATGATTGACAATGCGGCGAGCCAGGCCTCATAGAAGTGGACGGTGCGTGCAACATCCCACCATTCTTTGCCGAGCAGACCGAGGAACGTGTTATCGAGCCAGAGAATCGAACCGGTGATAGTCATCACGATCGTTCCCCAGATCAGCGCCCAGTATTCGGCCTTCTCGATGTAGCTGAAGCGATCGAGCAGCGGCTTTTCATCCGAGAAGCCAAGATTATATTTTGCCACGCCGATTGCATCCCATGCATCCTGGATTTTTGGGAAGAGGTCGCGTATGAGCTGCTTACCGCGCGGCACGAAGAGCACGTAATAAATGTGATAAAGGCTCACGAGCACGAGCGTCACGGCCGCGATGCGGTGAAGGATGCCGCGGATCTCGAAAATCGCCGGACTGAGTGAACGAAGAGGAAGCATCAGCCATGCATCGGGATAACGCAGCATGAAGCCCGTGACGACAAGCGTGATGAAGGAGAGTGCGAGCGTGCCATGCTGAAGCCGTTCGCCGAGCGTCATGCGCACATATAATGAATGGCCGATTTCGTCGTCGTGCATGGGTCCATGCCGGCGGTGTCTGAGCTGGCGCTTCGATTTCTTCACGAAGTCCAGTATGTTATGCAGCATCATCCCGCCGATCGTGACGACGATCAACGTGATATAGAGGTTCGACACGAAGAAGACCAGTCCGCTGTCTGTCGGCTTTGCAGATAAAACGTGCACCGCGCCCTGCGTGAAATTATTATTCGCTCCCGGATGGCACTGGCCGCACGTCGAGGCAAGATTCGCCTTGTTCACGCGCGAACGCGAGTCGCTCGACGGAAGAATATCGTGTATGCCATGGCAGCTTGCGCAATTCGCCGCTTCCGTCTTCCCCGCCTTCACAGCGAGTCCATGGAAACTCTCCATATAACTTTCGCTGCGGCCTGTCGCGATACCGAACTTCTCAGACATCTTCACCGAGTTGTGACATGGCGAGCAGACCTCGGCCGACACGTGAAGTTTCGAGACAGGCGAATTCGCATCCTTCGGCGCGAGGATGCGATGTTCGCCGTGGCAATCGGTGCATGCGGGCGCCGACATATTCCCTTTTGCCAACGCCGTGCCGTGTATGCTCGAGGTGTACGTCTCGGCAATCTTGCTGTGGCACTGCGCGCATGCATTCTTGATGTTCTTTTTACTCACAGGCGATTCGGGATCGCCGCCTTTCTTGACTTCATGGCTGCCGTGACAGTTGATGCACGTGGCGGCATTTCCGTTTCCTGCGCGCAGCGCCTGCGCATGAACGCTCTGCTCATATCCCATGACGTACTGCGCCGTCACGCCGTTTGCCGCATCTTTCTTGCCATGACATGCGAGACACATTTTTTCCTGTCCCACCTTCACCGCAGCCTGGTCTGTCCCCATAGCCGCCGTCGGCATGAGCGTAGAATGACACTTGATGCATGTTGGGACATTTTCAACTTTCGAGTTCAACGCCTGCCCATGCGCCGATGCCATATAGATTTCTTTTTCTCCCGAATGACACGTGCCGCAGAACTCTGCGATATTCGCCGAACTGAATTTCGAACCCGGGACCTTGGGCGACACGACATCGTGCGTGCCATGGCACTCCTTACACATCTCGGACGCATCCGCGCCGTCAGAGATCACCGTCTTGTGGAATGCGTGTTTGGCCGGAGCGTCCTTATGACAGGACTGACACTGGACAGGCCGTATCTTTTCTTTGTGGGGTATGTTCTCGGGATTGAATCCGGCATGACACGTCACGCAATCCATCTTCGCGTGAGGTGATTTTTTTAGCGCGTCTTCATTGGCGAACAATGATATGGTCTTGCCGTTTTTCTCCTTTGTCAGCGTCTTGTCCGAATGACAAGCAAGACAGGTTTCTTTCGTCTGCGCCGAAAGGATACCGACAACCATGAGCGTACTGAGTGCGATCACATACAAACGATGCATAATATTCCAGGAAAAGGTGAAGGAATCGTTCAACACCGCAAGGAACAAGCAATAACTATGCCATAACGATTATGTGGAGTTTTTCAGCAGATTTTGAAGAGCGGATGGCCAAAATTTTTCAATTTTAATAATGCAGGTGTTGAATTTCTCAATATTAAGAATGTTGTATTATTCATCAATATGCAATTCCCGTCGCATCACGGTCGAAGAAATTGCCCGATTACGGCATAGAATTTATAGCGGCCGAAGGAATTGCTCGAGTATGGCGTAGTATTTTTTTGTGCCGAGGATATCTTCAAAATTGTCGAGCACAGTCCCTCCGTCATACATTGTGCCTGCGAGATGCTTGCGCAAATTCAGCAGCTCGGCTTGAATGTAATATTCATATCTTTTCCGATCTTCATGCATTACATGACGCATCTCATCGGATTGCTTCAACTGCTCCATGGCAAAAGCGTCGTCAGGCATGATCTTGGCGATCCATCCGTTTCCGTAAGGATCGGCATGTAGCACAGTGGTGCGATCTGCAAGCGCGTGATTGGCCGCACTCACTGTGCCCGAGAGCGGAGAGTGCAGGGCGAGCGTCTCGCCATTGGCCACAATCCACGCATAGGGCTCACCCGCCTTCACGTGCGTGCCGGGCATCGAACAGGCCACGGAGTGTGAAGAGGCAAGCATCGTTCCCATGAAATGATCGATCCCCACAAGATACGATCCGCTTGTTGGATCATCTGCGACCTTCGCCCAGGCATGGCTCATTGAATACACCCTGTCTGATGGAAGCGGCGTTAGTTCGATCATATGCAGCATCTGCTCGAGCGTCTGGGCGCACGCATCATCGGCCGAAGTCGACGAATCGACGGACGGAGTGCGCTGCGATGTCGGCGGGTTCTTCTCATTCCAACGCGGCGTGTCCTTGCGCTTGCGGATCTGCGCGTCGAACTCGCACTCTTCGCATTTGAAATCGAGCGGGCAGAGTTTATAATCAGCGATGCCTGCATCCATCCAAACGCAAAATCGTTCGTTCTCGGGAATGATATGATGAGTAGCGTGTGCCATAGGGCCGATATTGTTTAAGTTCTCGCCTTCCGTTGTTTGTCAATTCAGTGTATCACTTATCATCACCTCTGAACGAGCTGACTTCCGCACGGCGCCGGACCAGACCTCTTCACTCTGTCTTGTTGCATGTGAGTCATGCTCTTCAGGCGAGAAGACGGGGAAGTATTTGGCGATATAATAAAACGCCACGAAGCCCGCCGTGACGATGGCCAGCGTGATGGAGAACTCACTGAGCGAAGGCACATACGTCTTGCCTGCCCAGCCTTCCATGCCGGTGATCGTGATATTCATCCGGTTCATCACAAAGCCTAAGATCACAAGCACCGAACTGAAAAAGAGTCCCGACTGGCTGGTGCGCACACGCTTTATCGATAACAGGATCAACGGGGCAATGAGTCCCACCACGATCTCAAGCACGAACATATAGGTCTCCATCTTCGGCAGCACAAGCAGCCCCAGCACGTGACGATCCACCAGATCCAGCGTGCGCATCATGCCTAAGACCAGGAGCATCAGCACGCACAGCCGGGAGACATCCATCAGCAAGGGCATCTCGATGCCGCGTTTGAATGCCCGGCTCGACAAGAAGGACTCT
>DATGXR010000356.1:0-3951 GCA_035298825.1 Bacteroidota bacterium | reverse complement strand
AGCACCGAACCGAGATCGATGTATTGGAAACGTTCTTCAAGCGAAGGAGATCGGAACGCAGTGGCAGCAAGGAGAGAGAGCATGGCATTAGGCGAAAGCGACAGCGTCACGCCCGCATCGCCGCTCCAGGAATGATTGTTGACAGTCTGTGCGTTCCACAACAGCCCCATCGGGCGCGTATCGGGAATGCCGCCGGATCGGATCGTGTACTCGGGATTGAATGTGGTTTCGTTACTCACGCGGATCCAATCGAAGCGCGCTCCCGCATCAATCGTGATCCGATCGGGCGCCGCCTTCCAGAGACCGTGGATGTACGAGCCTGCGCTCAGATACGATGAAACAGGAACGGGACGTTCGCCTATCGTTTCGCCGATCACTGTGTTGATGCGTTCGCGCCGGCTCTCGAGCGAGCGCTGCCAGGCATCGATCCCGGCAGTGAGAGTCAGATCTTCATGCGGCTGCAGACGGCCTTCAAGTTGCGCGTTTGTTGTGCCGTGCACGGCATGAGGCGTGAGCGTGAGCGCAGGCGATTGAATGATCTCGACGTTGCGTCTGATCACCTGACGTGAAACCCGCAGCGTTACGAGATCGACTGTGCTTGATACTTCGGGAATTGAATATTCCGCAGCGAACAGCTCGCGGGCGGCCAATGTGTAGCGCGCTTTGGCTGCGGAGGCGATCGCTGCGCCGCCCGGGATACCCGTGTCTTCAGCCTGCGAACGCTGATACGACGCAGAAAGCGTCTGCGCATTCAATGTCTTCACGCAGACAGAGGTACTGAGATTGAAGTCCCGAAACTGTGAATTCGGAATCTCGCCTTCGGGAGTCTGTGTGTTCCCTGCCCTTCGCAATCCCAATGCGAGCCGGACGCCGAAGCGCGGCGATGAATGATCGAACGAGATGTGATGGGACATGAGTCCATTGACTGTTGCGCCGCGTTCTTCGAGTTGCAGGTGAGAATCCGGCGTCTCGCTGAATGCCGGCTTCTTCGTCATCATATGAACCACGCCGCCGATCGCGCCCGAACCCCAGATCGAAGAGCCCGGAGATTTTTCGGTTTCAACACGTTCGAGTTCCTGGATATCGACAAGCGAAAAGGCTGCGGCGATATCGTTCGCGGTTTCGATGCGCGTGTTATCGACAAGCATCACGATATTCGACCGGCTCATGCCGCGAATCGAGACGGCGGTTTCCCACGAACCGTCGCGCACAAGACTCACACCGGGAATCGAACGCATCGCATCGGCTACAGTCAACGGAGTGCGATGTGCGAGATCTTCTTCCATCATCACCGCAAAAGGGATCGAACTTGTATTAACATCGGCATGCACGCGTGTACTGCGCACAACGACTTCATCGGCCTGCAACATGACGGGAGACAATTCGATCACAAGTTCGGCATCGTCCGAGACGGCCGCAACGCGCTCGCTTGCCGCATAGCCGATGCGGTGCACGGACAGTGTGTACCGGGCAGGCGTAGCGAGTGTGAACGCGAATGCGCCCGATGTGTCAGTCTCGCAGCGCACGGATGTTTCAATTACAGAAACCACCGCACCTTCGATTCTGTCGTGCGTTCTGCTGTCCAACACGGTCCCGGCAAGCCGCACGGTTTGCGTCCAGGCGTATCCATACGCTGTACTCAACATAACGAAAAGGGCAACACAACGTATCACAACACTTTGCATCATTGCTCCGATTTGCGCGGGCAACAAATGTAAACAACCCGGTTTCTGCGATGAATCGATTAAGGTGAGTTGGGATAACAGTCCCATTATCTTCAATTTTCACAAAATACACAAAAACAGATACAAATGTGAAGAAAATGATAAGATGCAACTCTGTTGCACTGGGAAGAAAATGATGCGAGGCGGCTCGACTACGTAGTCATCGCCTTTGATATGACAATGCGATCATTACGCAGTGCGAGCCGATGTGATATGTCGATGCGATCTATACGCAGCGCGAACCGCTGCGTGTGTGCGCTGATGAGAGCGGATATTTACTTGACGACCATCATTCTTTTGATCGCACTGAAGTTGCCCGCACGCAGATGGTAAAAATACACGCCGCTTGGCAGGCCGAGTCCCACAGCAGAAAACCGGCAGGAGTACCGTCCCGCACTCTGATATTCGTTCACAAGCACTGCCTTCGTCTTGCCGAGCAAGTCGTAGACTGTGAGCGTCACCATGCCTGCCTTCGGCAGCTCATAGATGATCCGCGTCTCGGGATTGAATGGATTCGGATAATTCTGCCCCAGTGCAAATGTTTTCGGCAGCTTGTCGTCCGGTTTTTCGGCCGCGCCTGCAACGACAGCTTCGAACACCGCCGTCACCGAGACATCGCCGTTCAGTGGAACCGTGACTGATGGTGTGTTTCCCGAAATATCTCCCGTCCATCGGACGAAGCGGCAGCCAGGAAAAGCGGTCGCCGTGAGCTCGATCGGATTGCCCTTGAAATATGATCCGCTCCAAGTGCTGTCCGACACGTGAACCAAATTGTTCACCTGGATCGCGCCATAAACAGGTGCAGCGTTGTGCAGCGTCACGGTTGAGAGTCCCGCCAGCGAGAATTTCGAAATGATTTCCAGTCGCAGCGAATCGACGCGGTGATCGCCGAAGATCTTCAGATCATTCACGTCCCACTTCCAGACGTCATACGAGCGGCCGAAGCGGGCCAGATGCGATTGGATTTCGGGTTCGAGTTCGGCCGCCATCGCATCGATCCGCGCCGAGACGACAGAAGGACGAAAGATCGTGTTCATATGATCGGCGCACCGGTTCACAAAATCCTGTTGAAAGTGTTTATTCTCCAACATTTTCCGCAGCAGGAATGTCGACCATGAAGGATTCGGCCATTCGTGTCCGATTGAATCCGTCACCATATCGAGCATCGTGCTGTAGCCATGTTCCCAGGGATTGCCGAGGCCGAATCCGCCGTCGAGATCGTACACGATCCAGCGCCATTTGCCTTCCGGTGTGCGCGGTCGCCAGTATCTTACGTTCCATCCCGGCCAATCGGTATTCGCGAAATAGATTTCCGATGTTTCGTAATTCAGAAAGTTGCTCACATCCATTTGCGTCTTCACATAATCATACGACGCATCAAGGCGCATGTCATGTGTTCCAATATAGTCGAGCAGCGCGCTGTAATGCAGAGTGTCGCCATGGAGCACGATATCCCGGCTTTCGATCATATCGATTTCATTTTCCTTCACGCCGAAATGACTTTCGAGATAATGCTCGTTGATCTTTTCGCGCACATTGAGAATGCCCCAGTAGGCGCCATTCAGATACACAACCGCCGGTCGATAGGCCTGTGTCTCGATGTCGAGGCCGGAGATCAGGCTCTGCATCATTCCGTCGCGAAAATGTGTGTTCCAGAAATCGGTGCCCGAATTGCGCAGCACAAAACTCTTATACTTGTCGTAGGGAAGATTCGGAAAGAGCCGATAGTCGATCGATGATGCGCCGTACTTGTCGCGCGCCAGAACGGCGAACGATTTTTGCGGAAAATGCGCGCTCCATCCGCCGAAGATCTGCAGTCCCGCATCCACTCCAAGACTCTTGCCGCCGTGTGGATCGAAAATTTCAAGATGCACGGGCGCCTCGATGTCCTGTTCAAAATTCACATAGATGCCCTTCGTGCTGTCCCAGAGATTCGACGGATCAGTCGTCAGCGACATCACGAGCAATGAGGTTTGCTTGCCGATGATATATGTCTGCGTTGCGATCGTGCCGGACATCATTCCGTCTTTGCTCACACGCGCCCGAACGACAGTCGTCGTATCGATTCTGATTGGTGTGGAATAGACAGGCGAAGATGTCGTGGGTTCAGCGCCGTCGAGCGTATAATTGATTTGAGCATTCGATGCGGTTGTGCTGAGCGAGACGGAGACTGGTAAGGCGAAGAGTCCGCCTTTAAGAGAAAACTCAGGCGTTCCGGTCACGAGTG
>DATGXR010000355.1:0-2714 GCA_035298825.1 Bacteroidota bacterium | reverse complement strand
AAATATGGCTTTGGAATAAATTCAGAACAGGAATTGTACGATTATCTCGGAATGTTTTTCCGTGCCGGTTGGAACGATGGACGTAACGAAACATGGGAATTTACTGAAATTGACCATTCGGTCAGTCTTGGAGTGTCGGTCAATGGCACTACATGGAATCGAGCCAACGACTATGCGGGGTTGGCCTTTGTTGCTTCGGGGTTATCCGAGCCTCATCGAGCATATTTACAGCATGGAGGCAAAGGCTTTGAGCTTGGCGATGGTCAACTTAATTATGGGTTGGAACAGCTTGCTGAATTGTACTATTCAATGGAATTGATCAATAATTTGTCCATCTCAGGCACGTATCAGTTTATCATAAACCCTGGTTACAATAAAGACCGTGGCCCGGTACATGTATTTAGCATCAGAGGGCATGTGGCTTTATAAGCATCGCCATGAAATACCCTGTCAGTTGTTCTTTGCGCCCTGGTCGATCCACTGCGAAATGATCGTGATCATGCTGTCGGGCACAAGCTTGCCGCGCTTCGGCATGCGCGCGCCGAACGACGCCGTCCCTCTCATCTTTTTAATAAGCTGACTTTCTTCGCCCTTCCCCGGAACGATGTTCACACCGTGTTTCGATTCCTTCATGAGCAGATCGTATGAATCGACGTAAAATCTGTTCGAGTTTTCATCTTCTGTTGAATGGCAGTCGAGACATTTTTTTGCGAGGACAGGTTTCACGTCCTTTGAAAATGAAATGGGCGCCTTCGCGCTCTTCACCGAATCCTTCTGTGCGGCCGTGAATGTGAGTAACAGAACGAGTGCGACTGCCGCGGTTGCGAGATATTTCATACCGGTCCTTTCAATTGTATTGTTGAATGAACGTGCGATCATAAATAAAAGTGCAACATGATATTCAATTCGTTATTCGTGATTTCAACCGGCTTCTCCTTGTTGATACGGTAGATGGGACGCATCTCAACGCCGCTCATCGGATAGAATGAAGCGCCGACGTTGATCGTCGAGACAACACCGTTCTCCAAATTGATGTCCGGATCGTAGAATTCATATCCGACGAGCAGATTCAGTCCCCTCGTGATTTCATAATAGAGTTCGTTGTAGAACATGCGTCCGGTGACTTCGCGATTCTGAACTTGTGTGATCGCCCAATCCACTTCACTGATCAGCGTGAGATTCCCCCCAAGGCTCAGCGATCCGAATGCGCCATAAAATTGCGTCTTTCCACCGATCGTAGGATTTTTCTGATTGTAGAACGATCCGCCGACAGTGATGTTGATAAAGTCAGACGGAATCAGCGCCTCGCCGCGCGCCACAAACGCATAATTTTTCGTGCCTGTCGTGCCCGAGATCCCTCCGCCGGGCGAGCCGTTAAACATGCCGACATTGAATGTGAACACCGAGGGTGATATGCCAAGCTCGATGCCAGTGTCCTCCGAACGTTCGCCGAAACGCAGTCCCATCGGATACCCGTTCGGAATCGATCGATTAAACGCATTGCTGTATCGTCCGCCCCGTATGAATGCATTATGATCGTCGATCCGCATTCCGTAGGCAGGAACGAATTTTCCCACCTTGATATACCCTTGGGCGGGAAGCACACGTGCGAGTCCGAATAGTTCAAATCCCTGATAGAGTCCCTTCGAAAAACAGATGCGGAATTTTTTGTTCAGGCGGAAATCAAGATACAGATTGCCTTCCATCTGAAAGAAGCTTCCGGTGTTGTCGATCTCATTGAAAAAATACAGCGTGCGAACATCGGTGCCGATATTGATCATCGGTGCGATTCCCGTATCGATCGAGTCGAGCTCCAGGGCTTTCTTCCACGCGGGGACAGGAAGATCATCGCGGCCGTACGAGGCGCCGGAGGGGGTGCGCATCCCGCGGCCGGCGGGATTCACGTGGCACGATTGGCAACGTTCTCCGGTGCGCGCTGAAAATTCGGGCAATGCTGAGGCATGAGATCCGATGAGTAGAACGGCAAGGCCGAGTACTGGCAGGAAACGGATCGGGCGGGGCATACTTCCTCCGGTAGAATAGGTGAGCAGCAATGACGGAATAATAGCGCATTCTAAGGGAATATGCAATGAATCTGATTCGCACGCTGGCTATGCCGAGAAAAATTTCTTCCGGTTGCGTATGTAATCGACGAAGATGAATTGTCCCAGATTGCTCAGCGATGAATAATAGGCGCGGCCCTTATTGGCCTTTGTCAGCTCCTCGATAAAGTTTATGAGATACGCATCGCGCGCGATCATGAATGTGCTGATCGTAATCTTGTCGCGCCGGCACGCTACCGCCTCGTCGAGCGTCTTGTTGACGATCTTCGGATCGAGGCCGAACGAATTTTTATACAGCTGCCCGTTGGGCTCGTTGATTGCCGACGGCTTCCCATCGGTGATCATGAAGATCTGTTTGTTCGCCTTGCCGCAACGGCGCAACAGCTGCCGCGCCATCTGAAGGCCGGCGCGCGTGTTCGTGTGAAACGGTCCCACGTTTAAAAAGGGGAGCTCGTTCAGACTGACCAGACGCGCTTCATCTCCGAACGTCACAAGGGCGAGATAGTCTTTTGAATACTTGCTCATAATGAGCTGTGCAAGCGCCAGTCCGACCTGCTTGGCGGGCGTAATGCGGTCTTCACCGTAAAGGATCATACTGTGGCTGATGTCGATCATGAGCACCGTGGCGCACGAAGAGAGATTCTCGGTTTC
>DATGXR010000354.1:0-7298 GCA_035298825.1 Bacteroidota bacterium | reverse complement strand
ACTCGTGAAGGATAGTATCAGCAATCCGATCATCCACACGTATTTGATGAGGATCATTTTACCATTTCCATGTGAGTGCGATGCCTGGCGAGCCGTTATTCATAATTGTAAATTCGGTATACGGAACGATTGAATTCTTCTGCGCCACATCATCTTTTGCTGGCATGTGCCGGTGCGCGACCGCTTTCCCGAACGTGTAACCGAGCGCCCAGCTCAGCGGATAATCGCTCACCCAATGGATACCCGTCCCCATCATGCTGATGCCGATCAATCCGATTGTCGGATAGCCGATGTACTTCAGCCATTTCTGTTCGGGATAATTTTCGGTAAGCACCGTCAGCGTCGCCATTGCTGTGGCCACATGACCCGAAGGATACGCGTCGTAATGGGGAACGTGTTTTGCATACTCGATCTGATTCGGGAAAAGCACCCATTTCCCGGTGGGCGATGTGGATACGAACGGACTTTCTCTTCCCGTCAGATGTTTAAGCGTCTGCACGACGCCGCCGCAGGCAAGAATCACTTCAACTGTCTGACTCGCGGTGGACAGTGATTTGGCATCGTTGAAGACAAGACCATGGGCACAGAGCGCCGCCCCAATGCCGAACTGAAACCACCCGTCGCCCATGAACTGGAACACTTCGGCCGCATCATGAAATGTCTTGTTCGTGTTGTACAATTTTCTGAGAGGAGTGTACGTCTCATGGTCCGTGATGACCATCGCAGTGGTCAGGATCCCGATACCGGTATACATCGGGATGTTTTCGGTTTTAAACGTGCGCTTCCCCCACTCGCTCCACGCCCCCGGCAGGTCGGTAATGAAATCGGCCACCCCGGGTTTCGCATACTGCCCCTGGCCCGGCAGAGCGCTGCGAAGCGCAAGTGTGTCGCCGCTTCGCTCAAGCTGCGCGACCGAGTGAACGCTCATGCTGTCTGCAGGCGTTGCCGTTGCAATTGCGACTGTATCACCGGGATTCTGAGACTGCAGAGCGGGACAAGCGAATAGTAAAATCAGCAGAACAAAAGCAATTATCTTCATTGTAAATTGATATGCAGTGAGTGTGTCTGTATGCCCATAACAAGCGGAATTTCGCGGGTAAAGTTCCCTCAATAAATCATGCATCACACAGCGATCCTGAATCGCTGATGCGACGGTGTGCCAATGCAGCAGACGCCCATCTCGAACATATCGATCGAAAATCGGACGCGTTTGTGCTGCTGAAGCAGCTTCCATGCGTCGTGCATTTCCTTCGACCAGGCAATATCGTCGAAGATGACGATGGCATCGTCCCTGAGCGTGGGTTCGATCGTTTCGAAATATTGCAGCGTCGAAGGTCCGTCGTGATGGCCGTCGATGAACACCATGTCGAACGATTCATTCCCTGCAAGTACCTGCGGCAGCACGTCCCTGAATCGTCCAGTCACAGTCTCGATTGACGAGAAACCGAGTGTCGAGAAATTCTTCTTCGCGCGTTCGGCAAGCGTATCTGCCCCCTCGATCGTCACGAGTCGGCCATTTTTATTCAGGCTCATCGCCGCGGCGATATATGCGCCGGAAATGCCGAGGCAGGTTCCCAACTCAAGACAGCGGTCGGGGGCGAACGAACGGATCAGTTTGAACAGGAACAGAGACCATTTCAGCGGCTTGCTCGATGAACGGCAGATCTCTCCGACTGTTCGATGAACGATGCGGCCGGCGTACATTTCGGCATCCGTCAATTTCCTGAGGGGCGACTGCGCGCCGTAATCCGCGATCGAGAGCCGTTCGTCCGAATGATTCATCACGCCGCGCATCGATTCGATCGAGTCGCGCCACACGGACTCCTCAGGTGAAAGCAGATGTGTCCGCACCTCGCGTACGACACGTGCCACGGTTTTCTGCACACGATCGCCATCGCGTTCCATACGATCGAGTTCCCTCTCGTTGTGCAAGAGCAGATACAGCGGATGATACGCATCGTTCAGCAATGCATGATAACAGAGCATGTCGTGTGTTTGTGTGGGTAAAAAGGACAACTGTCAGCAATGACACAAATGTAGAAATTTATTGGCAGAAATGAAAGATTAAATACGAGTGAGGAGTGTCGTTGAAGAAACATCACATCCGAATGAGAAGTCCTGTTACAGAAATACGCACAGGGCGAAGCATCGCTCCGCCCTGCGTTTTAAAATAATACAGGTAACTTCTCTCGGGTGCAATTGCATGTGTATGCACCGCGGAATATCACACACGCATTCTCGTTCCACAAAAAAGAAAATCAGTTCACAGACGTCGACCGCATTGCGATCGTGCCGGGCGTGATTCCTGTCTTGAATGTGCCTGTGACCGATCCGTTCCCGTCATAGATGGTAACGGTACCAGCGCTCACATAATCGACAGCATCCGCCACGTAGAGTCTGTTCTTCGAGTTGTCGAACGCAAGACCGTTGATGCTATAAGAGGAGACCGGGATGAACACAGGATTCACAACGGTCATCGAGCCGGTCGACATTTTCATAATTGCATTCTTGACCTTAACGAAAGCGAAACCGGTTGCGGTCACTGTCATCTTCGTCGGATGTTCGTACATGGCGAGCGGCAGCAGCAGTGTTCCTGTCACAGTGTTTGTTGTCGGATCGATCTTGACGATCGATCCCGCCAGGTCGTTTTGCGGCTTCCCATATACCGAATACCCTTCGCACTTGACGATCAGCTTCCCCTGCGAATCAACGCCAATCTCATTCGGCGCCAATCCCACCACGATTGTCTTGACGACTGTATCTGTCGACGGATCGATCACCGCGATTGTACTGTCGACCCCCGCCCCGTATTCAGACCCTCGATTGCAGACGTACACTTTTCCGTTGTACGCAATGATGCCCTGCGGATTTTCGCCCACCGGAATGCGTTCCTTCACAATGGTGAACGTCGTCGGATTGAAGGCAGTCACAGAGCCGTCGTTGAGATTGGTGACATAGCCTTTCGTCTGACTGAAGACTGCCACCTTATACGGACTCTTCGAGCCGGGGATCGTAATCGTACCGAGGGATTTCATGTTATCCAATGAAACCACCTCGATCTTCTGAGAATTGTTCACAACGATATATCCGTTCGAACCCCACACGACCATATCGTTGGCCACATCGCCGAGGTTCCTGTTGTTGGCAGCTGCGAACACGTCCTGATATGTTTTAAGCGAATCGGGCACATACATCGTGAGCGATGAATTCGCTTTGGTGAAATTCCCCTCGTTCACGACGTAGACAACCTGCGCCTTTGTAACATCGATGCCCGAATCGACGATATTGCCGTCTTTTTTACAACCGCCAAGCGCTGCAAGAATCATGAGAATGGAGAAAAATACTGTTGATCTGTTCATGGTGTCCTTCATTATTTGGAGTAGTGATGTTGGATTGTCTGCAATTAATAAAAAAGTTCGCACGAAAGTCTGATTGAGCGAAGCGGCATGGGCTGGAGGCCGATGATTTCATAATCTTCGTTGAACACATTGAGCGCCTCGAACTTCATTTTTGCGGCGATGTTTGAAATCGCCATGCGATATCCGATATTCGCATCCACAGTCGTGAACGGATCGAGCGCGTAGCGCGGATTGTTATCCTCTGTGCTGAACCGTTTCCCCGTCACACTGGCCCGCACGTTCATCGAAAATCCGTGAACACTGACACCTGCATCGAATGAAGCCGAGACTTCGGGAAGGTATGGCAGCTGTTTGCCGTCGTTCGGATCGACAATGGCTCCGGTGCTTTTACGCTGCACATTCATGAAATTTTGCGCATAGCCCAGTGTAACGGCATCATCCCACAGACTCCAGTGAACAGAGAGTTCAACACCCTCGGACCGCACGCGGCTGATATTTTTCGGAGTCCACATATTGTTTGCGCCCGGCATCCACAAAATGCGGTCGTCGGTATCGATCAGAAAATAGTTCGCCTCGATGTCCGTCACTCCCCACCATGTGAGCGTCGAGAGCACGCCCGCATCGAAGCTGACCGAACGTTCCGGTTTAAGATCCGGATTGCCGCCGGTGTTCCAATACAGATCGTTGAATGTGGGCACGCGGAAACTTCTTCCGAGACTCGCTCGAATACGCAGGGCATCGAAGCCACGCACACCGAGATTCACGCCGAGCTTCGGATTCACCGCCCCCGACACATCCGAGAAGCTGTCGTATCGAAGAGAGGGAAACACAGTCAGCTCGAATGGCAGTCCCGAATCGATCTCGAACCTGTGCTGGGACGAAACGAAGGCGCTCGATTGTACGCGCGTGCGGCTTCGGAGCTCACTGCTCACGATCCACGCGCGCACAAGTTCCACTCCCGCGGCAATCGATTGACCCTCGCTCCATGTCACGTTATACTGCGGAGTGAGCATCAGGCTGCGATTGAAATAATAATAAAAAGCCGGATTCCCCTGGACAATCAGCATGGGGTCTCTGTATTCCTGTTGCCAATAATGGAAATTCGCGCGAATCGACAGTTCGGACGAGACGGTTGGTTTCCATGCCGTACTCAACTGCGTCAAATAATCGTTGTCGAGAAGGCGTGTGCCGCCGCCGGTGTTCGTGATCGAGGTGAGCGACGACGGAACGCCGCGTTCGGCGTTCGTGTATCGCAGGGAGAGCGTCGAATGCGTGGTCTCACCTGAGTTCAGCGTCGCAGCCAGATCTGCGACCGAGAATGCATAATCGGCATTTGTACGATGGATCAGCTCGCTGCGCGAGCCGTCGTGGAAATAACAGTCGAACATGTTTGAGCTGTGCTCGTTTCTGTACGTGCCTTTCAGGGAGAGTCTTTCGGTGCCGCCATTGAGCGAGAGCTGGTACTGCTGAAATCCGAACGAGCCTGCTCCAATGCCGACCGACGCATGCACACCGGGTGACGGTTTCTTCGTAATGATGTTGATCACTCCCCCGACTGCATCCGCGCCGAAGAGCGCCGAGTAGCCGCCGCGCGCGATCTCGATGCGCTCGATATCGGTCGAGGAAAAAACGCCGAGATCGACCTGACCGTTCTGATAATTTGTGAAGCGCTGTCCGTCGACGAGCACGAGCGTGTATTCGGGTCCCATGCCGCGCGCTGAGATTGTCTGAAGCGATCCGCTCCCCCCATACGCTTTCAGGAACACGCCTGGCGCGCTCTGCAGCAGATCCGAAACCGTTGTGCCGTTCGCATTCTCGATGGACTGCTGATTGAATATTGTGACGGAGGACGGCAGACGCTTTACATCTGTCGCCATGCGGCTGCCCGTCACCGTGACCTCGTTCATACGATAGACACGGGCTGTATCCGACCCGTCGCCCGCATCGGGTGAAGCATATGCGCGAAATATAAATAATATTGATAACAGTACAATTTTTCTCATGATCACATTCGATAAATATTTTTTGAAGCACGGAACGTGTGTATGCCAGTCGCCCGAGTGTCCCGTTACCGCCCTTTAGTCCGTAGAATGAGCAAACGAGCATTTGACTGCTGATGCGCGGAGGCGAAGTCCAGGTCCGCCGACAAAAAAAAACCCCAATATTCGCATACGAACATTGGGGCATGAAGCGAACGCTTTCGGCGTCGCTTCGACGATCAGGCCCACCTCTGTTCCACGAAGGCGGTTCACACTCGATACGGGCAGGTCTCCTGGCTCGTGACCAAACAATCCAACAGGACCTTCCCAGGCAAAATCAATCGTTCACCAAGTGGTCCGGCGAGCACTGCGTCACTTACAGTTGCGGGTCAGCTTCCGATTTTTACGGAATTCCCTTTTCATCCCGGACGTTCCGTCCGGGACACCGGTATCGTGTATTGTAAAGAACAAGATGCGTTGTTTCCCGGCGCGCGTGCGCGCCGGGATGTGTCGAACTCGGATCGGCGACATAACAAACAGCCGATCGTGATGCTGTTACGCTGAGACGCGAACGGTCTTCACGTCGGCTTTATCTGCGAACATCAGGACCGCTTCGTAGATGCCGAACATGGCAGCGACATAGAATGCATCACCCGCAACAGTGTTGCGGAAGAACGGGAGCGCCATCGTAAAGCACTCGACGAGGCCTGCGGCTGTGCGCGGATACCACGTCTGCGTGGCCCAGATGCCGAAATTGGTGACGACGAAGAACAGCACCGATCCTGCCAGCGTCGTGCCTGCGACGACAAGAGCCGACTTGCGATGCTGCATTGCAAGCGCCATCGCCCCGATCGCGAGCAGACTTCCGTAGACGAACATCGAATCGGAGCTGAATCCGATAAAGTAATCGCTCACAAGCATCGCCGCAAGCGGGGCGACGAGCGCGAATTTTTTATCGAGATAGAATCCGCCGAACAGCGCGATGGCTGCAAGCGGTGTAAAATTGGGAAGATGCGGAACCAGGCGCGACAGCGCCGCAGCGAAGATCAGTACGAATGCAGCGGCATATTTGATCATTGAAGCTTTCTTCATGGCATTCTCCTTAACAGTGAATTGAACAACGTGCATATACAAAAAATCCCGACTGTCAATCGTCAGTCGGGGCGTATAAAAAAGAATTTCTTCGTGCTTCTTTTCTATGCGCCTCAGTTCGCGAAGGCGATAAAAATGATGCAGGCAGGTCTCCTGGCTTGCGGCACGTATGCACTGCACCCCTTCCCCCTTGTGATGTAGTCTCTCAGAGTGGAGTCGCAGAGAACGGGTTGGCCGCGACAGTTGCGCGTCAGCTTCCGATTCGACGGAATTCCCTTTTCATCCCGACAACAAAAATCGGGACACCGGCATCAAGATATGATAAAGAACAAACCGAACGTAACAATATACGACAGTGCCGAATATGAATCAAGACCTTCGTGCATTTATTTCGGCTGCGCCCATTTCGGCTTCTGCTTCAGAATCTTTTTATAGACAGGACATGTCTCGGCGTGCGCATTCGGGAGATAGCCAGTGCTCATCAGAAACTCGTTCACGATCTCCCCTCCTGTGAATTTGAACGTCTTTTTAAAGAGCTTCGTCCATTCACCAAGATCCCCGCAGGTCTGCGCGTCGAGCCAGTGCTTGAATGAACCGTGTTCTTTTTGCAAACCTTGGATGACATTCGCATTGTGAATGGCCGCCCTGATCTTCAGGTTGTTGCGAATGATGCCCGCATCGGCAAGGAGCCGGTTGATATCACGTTCCTTGTAGCGTGCAATTTTTTCGACGTCAAAATTATCGTATGCGAGGCGGAAATTCTTCTGCTTCTTCAGCATGATCGTCCAGTTCAGTCCCGCCTGATTGATTTCCAGGATGAGCCGGCCGAGCAGTTCGTTGTCGTCGAGGAGAGGAAATCCGTACTGTG
>DATGXR010000353.1:0-18962 GCA_035298825.1 Bacteroidota bacterium | reverse complement strand
AACAAGATCATGCTGTGGGCGCCGGCGCTCGATTTCGATTTGCGCGGCACGCACAACTGGTTGCGCAATGTGATCACGCACGAGTTCACGCACATCGTCCAGATTCAGACGTCGATGAAATTCGGACGCCGCGTGCCCGGTTTCTATCTCCAGTGGCTCAATTACGAGGATGAGCGGCGTCAGGATGTGCTCTACGGATATCCGAACACGATCATCTCCTATCCGTTCTCGGGATTCGTGGTGCCGAGCTGGTTCGCCGAAGGCGTCGCGCAGTACAACCGTCCGGAGATCAGCTACGATTCGTGGGACTCGCATCGCGATATGATTCTTCGCATGTACGCGCTCGACAATCGCATGCTCTCGTGGACGGAGATGAGCGTGTTCGGCAAGACGAGTCTCGGCAACGAATCGGCATACAACGCCGGCTTCGCATTGGTAAAATATATTTCGGAAACGTACGGGGCCGATGCCATTCCGCGCATTGCGAAGAATCTTTCGCGCATCAACGCCGTGACGATCGATCAGGCGATCGACCGCGCCATCGGGAAATCGGGCATCGAGCTGTATCGCGAATGGCAGCGCGTCATCACCGATGGCTATAAGACGCGCATCGCTCCGGTTGAACAGCATAGGGTTGAAGGCGAGACGATCGGCGATGTCGGGTTCGGAAATTTTTATCCCGCATACTCGCCCGATGGGACGAAGATCGCCTATACATCGAATAAGAAAGCCGATTATTTCGGCGCCTCGTCCATTTATGTGTACGACACGGCAACGAAGAAAGAAAAGCAACTCGCCAAACTTGTGCGTTCATCCGTTGCATGGTCGCCCGATGCAACGAAGATTTATTTTTCGCGCACCGAACGCGACAATCCCAATTGGTCGAACATCTCGGATCTCTACGTCTACGACATTGTGAAGGATGACGAAACGCGCCTCACGCACGGATTGAGGGCGAATAATCCCTCGCTGTCGCCCGACGGGAAGTGGATCGCCTGCGCCGTGAACGGGGATGGAACGATGAACCTTGCGATCGTCAGCGCCGACGGGAAAACGACAAAGACGCTGACCGCATTCAGGAACGGCGAACAGGTCTACACACCGAAGTGGTCGCCGGATGGTTCGGCAATCGTGTTTGGCGTTTCTCAAAAAGACGGACAGGACGTGGCGCGCGTCAACGTGCAATCGGGCGCGATGGATGTGCTTGTGCCGGGAGACGACGATGCGCGCAATCCGGCGTATGCGGTTGACGGCAAGTCGATCGTCTTCTCATCCGATCGGACGGGCATCTTCAATATTTACCGGTACACATTCGACACGAAGGCGATCGACCAGCTCACGAACGTGCTGGGCGGAGCGTTCATGCCGTCTGTGAATGCAGCGGGGGATATAGCCTTCGCATCCTATACATCGACCGGCTTCAAGCTGAACCTGCTGAAGAACGCAGTGCCTGAAAATTTCGCGGCGGCATCGTACCTGCCGGAACCCGGCAGGCCGCTTGCCTCGCTTTCGGGATCCGAGGCGGGATTGCCGCGCAATCAGTTCGACTTCAAGAAGCTGCGCAGCTACAACGACGACAATGTGCCGGCGCCCGAATCGAAGCCGTACAAGAACACGTTCACGTCGCTTTCGATCATCCCGTTTCTGCGTATCGACAACTACAACACGAAGTCGTCGGGATTGGATTTTTTGAAACCCGGATTGTATTTCACATCCGGCGATGTGGTCGACAAGATGAACATGTTTGGTGGCGCGGCGGTGAATTCGTCGTTCGAGCGCGACCTGTTTTTGATGTTCGAATATCGCGGCGGGATCGTCGGACTGAAGCAGCTTGGCATCAATCCGACCGCATCGTTCGAAGTGTACAATATCACGCGCAAAAGTACGGGCGATCTCGAGCTGGGACTCGACAAATACACGCTCGATGTGACATACGGGATGCTCGAATTCGATCTGAATTTCAAGCAGCATGTGCTGAGTGAATCAGACGTCCTCACAGTGGGAGCGGCATACAGCCGGTACAGCGCCGATCTTGGCTCGTTCGTCATCAAAGGTGACGCGACAAACGATGCGATCGAGGTGCCGGGATCGAGCGATCTTTACTTCACGGGACTCACGCTTGCGGCGCAGTGGGACGTGCGCGCCATCCTGCCATCGAGCACGAGCGAGATCAATCCCGTCGGTTCGTCGATGAGCGTGCGATACGAATATGCGAGAGACAAATTCAACTCGACAGGAGAGTACGATCAGACCTCGACCGGACTGAAGCCGCGCCTGTCGCCATTCAACTTCCATCGCGCCGAAATGCGGTTCACGCATCATTTGCCTCTGCCCGGATGGAAGCATACGCTGTCGATGACGCTTCATGGCGGAACGGTCTTTGGTCCGGCTGTGCCTGACTTCTTCGATTACTACGCGGGCGGTCTTCCCGGCATGAAGGGATATCCGTTCTATTCGATCAGCGGTAATTCGATCGCCACGGCAAATCTTGCGTACAGATTCCCAGTCTGGGAGAATATTGATTTCCGCATTCTTCAATTGTATTTCGACAAGCTCTATGGCGAAGTGCATGCCGATGCCGGTAACGCGTGGACGAAAGCGACGACACTTCAGGATGTGAAGAAAGATGTGGGATTCGAACTGCGGCTCGAGGCGTTTTCGTTCTACGCCTATCCGACGCGTTTCTTCTTTAACGGAACGTACGGGCTCGACGAATTCAGACTTGTGAAGAAGGATCTCAATGTGAAGTACGGAAAAGAATGGCGGTTCTATTTTGGCATTCTGTTCGGATTCGATTTCAGCAACGACATCGGCCACTCTATAAGGAAAATGTTCTGATGACAATCACGAAAAATACCGGGCTTACGCTCGCCGTGCGCGCATGCGCGCTTACCATCCTCTCGTTCGGTGTAATCATCTCGGCATCGGCTGCCGATAATCAATTAAGGGAAGAAGGCATGCGTGGCAGTCGTATTGCTGCGCCAGCGCAGGAGCCCGCTCAGGCATCGACATTGACGGGCGCGCTGAGCACAGATCTGGCCTCGATGCTGCCTGCGCAAGACGACACGCAGCGGAAACAAATTGATGTTCAAAATAGTCTCAGAAAAAAGCCGGTTGTGGCCGGTCTGCTTTCGCTTGCCGTGCCGGGAGCGGGACAGGTCTACACTCACAGTTACGTGCGTGCGGCTGTGTATTTTGTGGCCGAAGTTGTGGGAGTCGCCGCGGGCATCGCTTATGGAAAGAAAGGCGACACGAAGACTGACGAATTTCAGGCGTATGCCGATCAGCACTGGAGCGCCGTGAAATATGCCGATTTTCTCAATACGTACGCTCGCAAGTACCGTGCGGATGACAAGAACGCCACGATCGATCTTACCGCATCGCGCGACGTGCTGTGGAGCCAGATCAATGCGTATGAAGAGGGACCGTGGAAACTCGGATTTTCACATAAGCTCCCGCGCTACGGCGAACAGCAGTATTATGAGTTGATCGGCAAATACGACCAGTTCAAGTACGGATGGGACACGTATCCCGTCGTCAACGGGCATCCGGCAAACGATTCGGCGTACGATCAGGATATTCCGCAGCAGCTGTTGGATTACGCCGCCGAGCGCGGCAAGGCGAACGATTTTTATTCCGCCTCGAGGCTTGCGTTCAGTCTTGTCGTAGTCAATCATTTCCTGAGCGCGGTCGACGGATATCTTGCGGCAAGGCATTACAATGCGGGACTGAGTTCTGACATGTCAATGGAGCGCATCGGGAACCGCTACGTTGCCGTTTCCCGTCTCACGCTCACCGTCGGTATATAATGCGGTTTATTTTTCGGCGCGTATGATGTTGATCACACCCGCCGATGCAAAGAGGAGATTGGCAAGCCAGGCGGTCAGCAGTGGATTCAGGTCGCCGTTATATCCGAAGACCTGGCTGATCTTCATAAATGCAAGATAGATGAAACACACGGCCAGTGAGATGCCGAATTGAAGAGCGAGTCCGCTCCGGCGTTTCCCGAACGAGAAGGGAACGCCGAACAGCACGACGATCACACTGGCAAAAGGAAACGACACCTTCGAATAAAAATCTACCATCCAGCGCGACACATCGTTGCCGCTACGCTGCTGCTGTTCAATGAAATGGCGCAGCTCAAAATAATCCATCTCGTCGGGACGGTCTGTCTTTTTTACGAGGTCTGACGGAAGAAACCGCAGCGCATTGAATGGAAGCTCCGAAAAATTATTCACAATCTGTGTTGTTCCGGTGAACGTGCGCTCAACGCCGGAGCGAAGTTCCCACCGGTTCGCCGTCGAGTCCCAGACGATCTGTTGGGCGTCATAGCGACGCTCGAGGCTGATGAGACTCGTATCAGAGAACTCCTCTATCGAAACGCGCGAGCCGAGGTTCAACGTTCCGTCGTAACGGTTGATATAGACAATGCGCTTCGGCCCGTCCTGCAGGTAGATGTTGATGCGCATCGCTGTTTCGCTTCCGCGCTGGAGATATTTTTGTGAGATCGAGGACTTGTATTGGTTTGCCGAGGGAACGATCCATCCGTTGAAGTACACCGATGCCAGGCTGATGAAGAGCGCGACGATGAGCAGTGGGGTCATATACCGGTACATGCTCAGTCCGCCCGATTTCATCGCCGTGAGTTCGTTCTGACTTGCAAGCTTGCCGGTCGTGAATAGGCACGAGAGAAGCACTGCGACGGGCATCATGAGCTTGACGATTTCGGGCATGAACGCGAGATAATAACGGATGATGATGGGAGTGTCGACGTTATGGTCCAGGAAATCGCCGAGATTCTCCATAAGGTCGATCACGACGAACAGAGACACGAAGGCGATGAGCCCGAAGAGCGCGCCGAGCAAAAATTTTTTTAAGATATAGCGGTCGAGAATCTTCATCAGGATCGTTTCGTTTTCATGGCTTCGAACAGACGGCGCGGAACGAGTCGCAGCAGCCAGTCGAATGACAGTTCGACATTCTCTTTCGCGATGCGGTATGTGAGAACCATGCCGAGCGGAGCGAGGGCGAGATTGGCCATCCACATACCGAACCAGGGAGTGATGATCTCGCGGTCGGCCAGCTTCTCGCCGCCGATGAGCGAGGCCCAATAGAGCAGGAAGAAACCGAGGCTCAGACTTGCGGCAATGCCGAATCCTCCACGTCGGGCCATCACGCCCAAGGGGGCGCCGACGAGCACGAAAATGAAACACGCGAGCGGAATGGAATATTTTTTCTGAATCTCTGTCTGAAATTCCCGTTTCTGTTTCTCGCGATAATTGATATTCGCATACTCGGCATCGAGCAGCGTGCGAAGATACATGAGCCGGCTTCCGATTGTCGTGTATTGTTCGACGGGTGACCAGAGAGCGTAGTCGGGCGTCTGCTTGTCGACCGAACCATTGAGAAGCATCGAGATGAGAGAATTGTTGAACACATCGACGTGCCGTCGGCTGCGGGCGACTTCACGCGAAAGGCTGTCTGTCATATAGCGCATCTCGCCGACTGTCATCTCTCGGTCGCCGCGCGAAAAGGCGTTGTTCGATGATCGTTCGAAATCGAATCCTTCGGCGGCTGTCGTGAGTCGCTGGTGTGCGAATGTGACGGCGCGGTACTGGTGGAATGTCGCATTGTCGATTTCGTGCACCTCGCCGTCGTAGAGATCCATGATGAGGCGCTTGTAATCGGCGGTGAACGAAATGATGCCGCGCTTGGCGGTGATCATCGTATTCTTCTGCGGATTCTTATGATTGTAGATGATGACGCCCTCGAGCTCGTTCGAGGTCTCGAATGTTTTTCGCACAAGGATGCTCAGGCCCGGCATATCCTGCGAGAACAAGCCGGGCACAAGCGTCAGCGTCGGCTTCTTCTTGCGGATGTCCATCATCAGCGTCTTCGAGCGGTGATTGGCCTCGGGAAGAATCTTGTTGTTGAAGACGACCATGAAATAGGAAAGGGCGGCGGCACACACGAGCACGGGCGCGACCATTTTGTAGAGCGAGATGCCGCTCGCCTTCATTGCGGTGACCTCGCTCGAAGCCGAGAGTCCGCCGAACGCCATGAGCGTGGCAATGAGAACGGCCATCGGCACGGCGAGCACCACCATCCAGGCAAGGTTCATGATCATCAGTTCGATGATCACGGCCCCGCTGAGGCCCTTGCCGATGAGCTGGTCCATGAATTTCATGACGAACTGCAGCACGAAGAGCGCCATGAGCACGAAAAAGGAGCCCAAAAACGGCGCGATATGGGCTTTCAATATGTGTCTGTAGATAAGCATTGAGTAAAATATACAAACTAAATATAACAACTTGAAATTCTTTTCGATTTTTTCTACTTTTCAAGGGTACTTTTGTAATCCATCCAAGCGAGGAGAATAGTCAATCGAACGTTTGCTACGCTTTTGAAATTAAATCAACAACAGCAAACTCCGGCATCGGCAGTCATCGTCGCCGTCGGCAGGTTGATTGTTAGACGATACTATTCACGACTGTTCTCCCAACTCTCATGAAATTTACCTTGTTGCCAACAGCGATCCGTAATCTATTTGTTCGACATCAGGCGGCAGCAACGGGCGCAGTGTTCCTTGTGCTTGTTGCAATGGCGGCCTATGTGTTGTGGCAGACCCCGGATCGTGAGGTTCAGGCCGCCCCGTATCATGCATCCGTGCTTGATGTGCCGGCGTTTTCGTCAGCGGATCCGGGAACCGGTGGCGGTCCGCAGGTCACATTTCCGTCCGATTCTCTGAAGCAGCGGGGAGTTCTGCAAGGCATGCAACGCGACACGACAGTCCGGACGAATTTTCCCCAGCAGCCAGGACGCCAGTTTCCGTCGGCACCCGGAATGCAAACCGATACAACGGGACGCCGGCCCGCACGCGCATCGTCCGAAGCGCCGCGTGGGGTGCATCGTGATTCGCTTCGTTCAGATACGCTTACAGTGCTGACGCATGCCGATTCGGTCCGCATCGATTCGATGAACCAGGTGCCGCGCGATTCGTCTGCCCGCATCGAACAGTTCTTTTACAAGCGGCCCACATCTGTAACTGCGCAGCCTGTTGCGCCGCGCAACTATACGCTCTTTCTGAAACAGCCGATGCTTGTGCAGACCGAAGTCAGCCTCGATTCAACCGGACGATATGTGATCGTGCGTGAGACTGTGGGAGGGAAGGATGTGAAAGTGCCGGTGCGCATGCCGCTCGCCGAATACATCCAGCAGAGATTCAAGGCCGGCATCACGAAAAATTACGAGGACCTCGTTCTGAAGACCGAGGACATGAAGAAGAAGGACGATCTCGGAGATCTGCTCACATCGTTCACGAACATCGACATCCCGGTTCCCGCGAATCCTGTGTTCAGCATCTTCGGTCCGCCCCGCATCAATCTCCATATTTCGGGCGCTGTCGACATCCGTGCCGCATTCAGAAACACCACGACCGATCAGGTCACGACGTCGGCTCTCGGCAATTCACGAAACGAACCAGACTTTGCACAGGAAGTTCAGATCAACGTGAGCGGCACGATCGGCGACAAGCTGAACATCGTGGCCGACTGGAACACGCAGCGTCAGTTCGAATACGAAAACCAGTTGAAGATTAAATACACGGGATACGAAGACGAGATCGTGCAGAGCGTCGAGGCGGGTAACGTGTCTCTGCCCACGAACTCACGCTTTATCTCGAGCAGCTCGGCCCTCTTTGGCATCAAGGCCGTAGTCCAGCTCGGTCCGCTCAGGCTGACCGGCATCGCCTCACAGAAAAAAGGGCAGGTGCAGGAGAAGACAGTCACAGGCGGAAGCTCCGAAGTGCCGTTCGAGAAGAAGGCATACGATTATTCGAAAGATCATTTCTTCGTCGATAAGGTCTATAGAGGTTTGTATGAAGATTATGTGCGCAAACGCGAGGTGCAAGCCAAATATCAGATCAGGGATGCCGAGGTGTGGATCACAAATCAAGGCGTCGATCTGACAAATACGCGCAAGGGAATTGCGTATATAAAAGATTCAATTCTTAATAATGCGTCGGATGGCGATCCCAAAAAGTTCAAAGATCTGCGGGCCGACAGAGCTTCAATCTCGGGAGAGATCGAATCTGGAGTCTGGGTCAAGCTCGACGAGAATAAGGATTACACAATCGATAAGAATGCCGGCTATATCACGATGAACCGATCCACCGAAGGATTGGCCGTTGCTATTGCCTATCAGATCGAGGGGGACGGGACAAACCAATTCATTGGCACGCTCATCAGAAATGAAACAGGGGAGGATTCGACACTCGTGTTCAAGCTCGTGAAGCCGAGGAATTTGATTCCCCAGTTCACGGAAGCATGGTCGATGATGATGAAGAACTTTTATCCGCTCGGCGGACGAAAGATTCAAAAAGAAGGTTTCTCACTCGACATCATGTACCGTGGGAATACTGGAGAACCCACTCCGAAGATTGGAGATCCAGGCACAAACATCATCGAACTCTTCGGCCTCGATAATTTCACAGACGGGACTCCGCCTCCGGATGGAAAATTCGATTATGTTCCCGGCATCACGATCGATGAGGAACGGGGAGAGGTGATCTTCCCATCTCTCGAACCGTTCGGGCAGGGACTCAAAGATGCATTTGCGGTCAAGCATATCACGGTTCCTCCGGCCGATTCGTTTACCTATCCGGAGGTGTACACTATGACGCCTTTTGATGCGCAGAAAGCTACCGTACACGACCGGTTCGTGATCACGGGAAAGACCACTGCCGGAACCTCGAACACGATCAATCTCGGATTCAACATCGTCGAGGGCAGCGTGCAGGTGCTGTTGAACGGGGCGCCGATGGTGCCGAATGTCGACTATACAGTCGATTATATCATCGGGCAGGTGATCATCAAAAACCAGGCTGCCCTCGTGCCTGGAGCGAACATGCAGGTGAAATTCGAACAGAACGATCTCTTCCAGCTCGCATCGAAGACGCTGCTCGGCCTCAGGGGCGATTTGAATCTCAGCGAGCGCACCGTGTTCGGCTTCACGCTCATGAATCTCGATCAGCAGACGCTGAGCGACAAGGTTCGTCTGGGCGAAGAGCCGATGAAAAACAGCATCTACGGCATCGACGGAAAAACGGGGGCGGATCTTCCGTTCCTCACAAAAGCTCTTGATTGGCTCCCGTTCATCAGCACGAAAGAGAAGTCCGACATTTCGGTAACCGGCGAGGCGGCGTATATGAGTCCGGATCCGAATACGAAAAAAAGTCCGATTCCGATCGACGACGGTAAGAGCATCGCTTACATCGACGATTTCGAAGGCGCGAAGCGCACCATTCCGCTGGGCGTCAACTACGGCATGTGGCACGATGCGAGCGGGCCGGCATATCAGTCGAATGTGGATGATAGTATCAGTGGCAAGTGGCTTACGCCTTTAGATAGGAGCTATAGGAAGGGACGCGCCTTCTGGTATAACAGGCTTCCGAGCGACGTAGGGATCAAGACGATCTATGGCGACAAAAAAACTGCCCCGCAGGGGCAGGAAGCGCTCACGGTGCTGAACCTGACATATGTTCCACAAGACCGCGGTGAATACAACTTTTCAATGAATCTTAAAAAAAATTTCGGAAAGGATGCTCCCGCATCTGAAGTCAGAAAGAATTGGGCCGGTATACAGCGTGTCATCTCATCATCAGCAGTCGATCTTGTGCGTGAGAATGTCAACTTCATTGAGCTCTGGGTGAAGGTCGATAAAGGAATGGTTGATTCGACATTGAAAGGCAAAATATATATCGACATGGGAGCGATCAGTGAAGACGTCATTCCCAATGGCGTTACAGACACTGAAGACAAAGGCGCCAACGGGAAAGCCCTGCCGAACGGCATCCTGAATGAGGGAGAAGACAAGGGTATCGACTTTTTAACGGACGACGAGGAACGTGTCGTCCATAAGGACTTTCTTGATGCGAATCCCGATTTTCCCGACCTGAATAACGATCCATCCGGGGACAACTGGAGTCTGTCTATCAACAGTTCGGATCCGAGCAAATCCAAATATGAGGGCGCAAATGGCACAGAAAAGAATGCCGCAAGCGAGATCGGCAAATTCCCGGACACCGAGGATCTGAACCATAATAACATCGCTGATCTTACGAACAGTTATTTCGAGTACGAGCTCAACCTCGACACGAAGGCGGGGAATCCGCAGCGTGTAGGCGGGGGGCTCAGCGGATGGTATCAATACCGCATTCCTCTCATCGATTTCAAGAATAAGATCGGCTCACCCGATTTCTCGCTCATCGAATATGTGCGTGTGTGGGCGACCGGTTTCGACGATACGCTCAGTGTGCGTCTTTATGATTTCAATCTTGTGGGCAATCAGTGGGAAGAGTTGAAGAAGAACGACAGCACATTTGTCGTGTCGACAATCAACGTCGAAGATAACCAGAACTACATCAGTCCCCCCGGTGTCATCCGGGAACGCGACAAATCGCAGACAGACGCTAATGTGTTCGGCAACGAGCAGTCGCTCCAGTTGAAAGTCAATCATTTGCATCCCGGCGAGATGCGCCATGCGATCAAGCGCTTCACATACAAGCAGCTCGACGTTTTCAATTATAAGCAGCTGCGCATGTTCGTGCATGGCAGTCCGAATTTGAACGAAGATGCGTTGCATCCCAAGGCAAAACTCGTCGTGCGATTCGGGCGAGACAGTCTGAACTTTTACGAATACAAGCAGCCGATCATGCGCGGCGAGGAAAATCCACACCCGAGCGCCGCGGATGCCGCGCTGATATGGAAACCTGAAAATAATGTGTCGATCTCATTCGCGAAGATTACGGCGCTGAAACAGAGAAGAGATTCCTCACAGATCAACCGTCTCCTCTCTGAGGATGTTCCGGCGGATGACGGACCGCCCGGCTCAACGTACAACGTGCAGGGCAATCCCGATCTCACGAGAATTGCGTTTATACAGGTCGGTGTTGAAAACCCTGCAGAAGCAGGAACATCCGATTTGTCGTGTGATGTATGGATCAATGAACTCCGGTTGATCGACGTGGATAATACGCCTGGGTGGGCGTACTCCGTGAGTGCCACACTGAAACTGGCGGATCTTGGATCAGTCCAATTCACGTATGCGAAACAGGATCCGTTCTTCCATCAGCTCGAGACCGCGTTCGGCAGCAGAATGAATACGGTGAACTGGAATCTTAGCGGAACTATTAACCTCGAGAAGCTGCTTCCGAACAGCTGGGCTGGCACGTCGCTCCCATTCACTTACTCGCACACAGAAGGATTTTCTGCGCCGAAGTATCTGCCGGCATCGGACATCGATGTCAGGGAGGCGGCAAACCAGCAAAAAGCCGCGCTCCTGAGCAACACGACACGCCACTGGTCCGAGGCGGACGCGGAATATGAAGCCCAACGACTCATCTTCGAGACGCAAAGCATCAAGATCTCGGACAGCTATGCGTTGCCATCATTCAGGTTCAGTGTGCCATTGGACAACTGGCTTGTGCAGGACATCATCAACAAGATGCAGTTCGGTTTCACATACAACACATCGTACGAGCGGGCTCCCCAAAAGGAATATGGAAAATCGTGGAGCTGGCAGGCGACGTTCGGCTATGCGTACACATTCGATCCGGATCTGTATCTCTCTCCGTTCGAGATGCTCACCGATGTGCCGGTACTGGGAGGCCTGAAAGATTTGAAGGTATTTTTCCCGATCACAAATTTTGCGCTCAAGCTTGCCGCGGCCCGGGGGCAGAACAGAGAAAAGGTACGCAATCAGTTCTATGCAAATCCGGTGCAGCGCAGCTTCACATCAACGCGCGGATTTTCATTTGGGTGGAAGCTGACAGAGAATGGCCTGTTGAGTCCCTCGGGTGATTATTCTGTTGATATCGCAAGCACGCTCGTGCATCTCGAGACGAGGCCTGATAGTTTGGGAGGAGGTCAGCGCGGATTTTACAGCATTCTGAGCAGCTTGTTCATGCGCGACCAGTTTATGAGCTTCGGCATCGACAATTCGTATTCCCAGAACCTGAATATCAATCTGAAACCGCGTCTGCCTGAAATTTTCGAGATCAACAAATTTCTCACACTCAGCGCGCGGTACGGCGTGGGCTATTCGTGGTCGAACAATTTGCAGCTGGGTGAACTCGGCAAGAGCACGCGATGGACAAGCAATATTTCAATGGGTTCGGATCTGAGTTTGAAGCAGTTCGTTGAGTCCTGGTGGCATGAGCCGAAAAAGGAGGAAGTCATCCCCGGTGCGCCGCAGCAGACTCCGGGAGCGGCGCCAACGAGCCGGCGGCGGAACCGGGACGACGACGATACGGAAGATGCCCCTGCGAAAAAGCAACAACGAGAGCCTGATATGCAGATTCCCGGCGATACGCTGGGAGTGCGGCGTGATTCGCTCGCTGCCGGACATGATTCGCTTGGATTGAGGCCCGATTCACTCGCCATACAACGCAACGTCGTCATTGCAGTGAAAGATACAACTCCGCGCATGTCGTTGTCTGAGCGTCTCGAAAAATATGCGCGCATTGCAATCAAGATCCCGTTGCTTGATTTCGAAAAGATCAATATGTCGTTCACGCAGATGAACAGCTCGTCGAACGCGGGTGTGCCCGGGCGTCCGGGCTTCGCCAACTTTTTCGGCAAGGTGCCGTTCATGATGCCGGCGGAAATTCGATACGGTCCCTCGTGGGCGTACCAGATGGGCTTCACGAGCGATCCGACGGCGAATCTTCAATTCACGTCAAAATTTCCTTTTATCGGAGTTGATCAAGGGGATGCAGATAGATTGCTCAATAAGCGTGCTACATTCATGCCCGGAAATTCATCATTACCCGAGGCATTCCAACAGAACAACAAGCTATCGTTCAAGACGAACAGAGAACTCTGGGAAGGGGCGCGCATTGACCTCAACTGGACCGTGGGCTGGGATTATTCGAAGACACAGAATATCCGAGTCGACTCGAGCGCTACTTCCGCGACAATAAGTGGCTTGGTGACAGGCGGATCGATAGAACGGTCGTTCTTCTTCCTGCCGTTCAAATCGCTCAGCGGAATAGAAAAAGTGAGCGATTTGTATACGGCTGCTGCCGGTCAAGGTGATAACCCGGAAGACAAGCGTAATCAAGATCAGAAACTGTCCGAGGCGTTTGAAAAGGGATTCGAAACCCTCCCGTTCCTGCGCCAGCTCTTCGGGCAGTTCATGCCGAGAATGAATTATTCGTTCAGGTGGGATGGACTCGAAAAATATTCTGTGTTCACAAGCTGGGCCACGCGCGTCAGTCTCGATCACGCGTATCAGTCTTCATACAAACGCACGTTCAGAAGTCCGTCTGGCGTCGAAGTGACGGAGTCGCAGCGCGTCACATACGGATTTGCGCCTCTGCTCGGATTGAGTATTACGTTCAAGGAATTGCTCAAGGGCAATATGAGTGCCAATGTGCGTTACAGCTCGAGCGCGTCGTACGACCTGAGTCCGTCGTCGAAGAACATCGCCGAGACAGGGACGCGCGAGATTTCGTTCACCGCAAGCTACGGACGCACGGGTTTCGAGATCCCACTCTTCGGACTCGCACTCAACAACGACGTCGACATCAGCATGAATTACACGTACGCGAAGAATTCGCGCCAGTCGTACTCAACGGCGACTACATCGGCATTCGTCGCGCAACCGGGCGAAGGGTCGTCGCGCACGACGATGGAGCCGCGCATCAAATATGTGCTGAGCGCGCGCGTCACGGCGTCGCTGTTCTATCGGTATACGAAGGTCGCTCCGGACGAGGGAGGCTCGCGTATTCCGGGATCGTCGACGAACGAAGGCGGCGTCGATGTTCATATCGCAATTCAATAACGAAGGGGACGGGACACATGGAACAGAACAAGGGAACGATCCTGTGGGTGGATGACGAGATCGAATTGTTGCGGCCGCATATCCTTCTGTTGAAGGAGAAGGGCTACGACGTCGACACCGCCGCTAACGGCGACGACGCGATCGATCTTGTGAAGGAAAAGTTTTTCGATCTCGTGTTCCTCGACGAGATGATGCCTGGCAAGGGCGGACTTGAAACACTTGCGGTGATCAAGGAACTTTTTCCTGCGCTGCCCGTGGTGATGATCACGAAGAACGAGGCCGAGAGTCTGATGGAGGAGGCGATCGGCGGCAAGATCTCGGATTATCTCACGAAGCCGGTGAATCCGAGCCAGGTCCTCATGGCCTGCAAGAAATTTCTCGAAGGAAAGAAGATCAAGGGTGAACAAGTCTCGCGCGACTACACGCAGGAATTTTCTGCGATCTCGCGTCTGTTGCTTTCGCCGATGGAGTATCTGGAGTGGACGGACCTCTACACGAAGATCGTCGGTTGGGAGATGGAGCTCGACGAACATCCCGAGCTCGGCTTGCAGCGCACGCTGAACGACCAGCGGCGCGAGGCGAACAGCGAATTCAGCAAGTTCATCGAACGGAAATATCTCTCGTGGGTGCAGGGGGCGAAGGAACGTCCCGTGCTTTCGAACGAAGTCGTCGATACGTTCGTCATTCCGCAGCTCGACGAGAAGACGTCCGTCTTCTTCTTCGTCATCGATTGCATGCGCTACGATCAGTGGCTGGTCATGGAAAAATATCTGCACGATTTCTATTCGATCGAAAAGGAGTTTCACTATTCGATCCTTCCGACGGCGACGCCGTATTCACGCAACGCGATCTTCAGCGGACTCTATCCGCTCGAGCTCGAGCAGCGGTATCCTGAGTTATGGAAGGGGGAGGACAACGACGACGAGGAGACGAGCTACAACCGGTACGAGCGGCAATTGCTCGACAAACTTCTCGAGCGTCGAAAGATTACGCTGAAACCCGAGGCGAAGTACATCAAGATCCTCGACAGCGAGTTCGGCAAACAGGTGCAGAACAACATCCTGTCGTATGCGGGCAACAGGCTCACCTCGATCGTCGTGAATTTCATTGATATGCTCGCGCATGGCCGCTCCGATTATCCCATCCTGAAAGAGATCGCACCCGACGAGGCGGCGTATCGTTCGCTTACCGATTCTTGGTTCAGGCATTCGTCGCTCTTGGCCATGCTGCAGGCGCTTGCGGCAAAGAAGGACGTGAAGATCATCATCACGACGGATCACGGAAGCGTGCGTTGCATGCGCGGATCGAAAGTGATCGGCGATCGCGAGGCCTCGACGAATCTTCGATACAAGTTCGGCCGCAATTTGAAATCGGACGACAAGCAGGCGATCTTCGTCAAGAATCCGAAAGACTACAAGCTGCCGGTGCGCGGGAGCACGACGAATTATATCGTGGCGAAAGAGGATTATTATTTCGTCTATCCGACCGATTATCACAAGTATCTCAATCAATACCGCGACAGCTTCCAGCACGGCGGCATCTCGATGGAGGAGATGATCCTGCCCGTGATCACGCTGACGCCGAAGAAAGCGTAATGGACTCCTTGTTATGCAGACTGAATTGTTCGATACACACAGCGAAGAGGAGACGATCGGCCTCGGCGAGCGCTTTGCGGCGCGGCTGAAGCCGGGCGACGTCGTGGCGCTCATTGGCGATCTCGGAAGCGGGAAGACGCGGTTTGCAAAAGGCATCGCACACGGACTCGGTGTGCGCGAGCATGTGACGAGTCCGACGTTCACTATTCTTCACGAGTACACGGACGGACGTCTGCCCGTGTATCACTTCGACTGTTATCGCATGAAGTCGGTGCGCGAGCTCGACGAATTCGGATTCGACGAGTATGTGTACGGCGACGGGGTGTGTATGCTTGAATGGGCCGATATGATCGAGGAGCGCCTCCCAGCGCATCGCTATGAAGTGCGCTGCACGCTCGGCGATCTCGAATCGGAACGCAGAATTACAATCGCTGAAGTTGACTAAATTGTTCGAGAAATTCTATAGGGGAAACCGCAGGTATGCGGCTTTTTTTGTAATCTGATAAATTTCGTGTAATAATGAAATCTGCCTGATGGTTTTTCGATGATACTTCAACAACGGCATCTTCATAATCCCGAATTGGTGAAGCCAGCGATTCTCTCAATACATCGGCATCAACTGGAATGATGGTCAGTATTTCCATTATTTCGGAGAGCACTTTTTTGACTTTTGCAGATGCTCGTTGTTCTTTGAGAAGAAAATAGGAGAGGGTTGTTATTTCATGCGCACAAACTAATCCTTCTATTTCCCTTCGGGCACAAAGATCCAGGATGCGGGCAGCTTGTTGATGGTCTTGGCGCATATTCAAAAAATCTATGATAATATTCAGATCAATCGTAGCTCTTATCATGGAATTTCTGCCGAAGTTTAGACTTATCGGGAATTGGAGTGCTGTTAAACACTCCATACAACCGGGATGTTCGTTCTGACAACGGCGCCTCATCCATTTGATTTTTCAGTCGTTTCAGATATTCTTCAAATAATCGGGAGATCGGACGATTGGTCTGTTTTGAAAGCTGATGAGCGAACTCTACGAGTCCGCTATCAATGCTGAGTGTTAATTTTTTTGTCATATTCACCTCTACGTATTAAAATATAATATTATACGTATATTGTCAAGACGTCCATGATCTTATCAATCGAAACGGCAACGGAACTCTGCGGCGCGGCGCTCATCGACGACGGCTTTGTGGTCGCACACAGAACCGTGACCGAAAAGAACATTCATTCCGAGCGGCTGATGGTGCTCGTGGACGAGGTATTGCGTGAAGCCGGCGTTGCGGTGAAGGATCTCGCCGGCATCGCCGTCTCGATCGGTCCCGGCTCATTTACGGGACTCCGCATCGGACTAAGCACAGCGAAGGGACTGGCATACGCGCAGTCGCTGCCGATGATTCCTGTGCCGACACTCGATGCGATTGCGGAGGAGGCAGTTCGTACCGGAGTCGCCGCATCGGGTGATGTGATCTGTGCGCTCATCGACGCGAAACGGGATGAGGCATATTATGCTTTTTTCGTGTGCGATAACGCGAACACTCCAGACGGTTCCGTTGAGAATGCTTCCGTGAATCGCCATGGCGAGATACGTCGCCTTTCAATGTATTCGATCGCATCAGTAAAAGCTATCGCGGAAGAAGCCGGGCGATACTCCGAAGATCGCCGTATGTCGCTTCCCGCTCCGGATGCACCGCTTCGATCACTGGAGGCGCCGCTTCATGCTTCGGATGTGTTACTTTCTGCTTCGGACGCACCACACCACACTCCAGATTCATCGTCTGCCGCGTTCGCAAACGACAAGGGGCATGCGCCGCGCATCATCGTCGTCGGCGATGCCGCAGCGAAGATAGCGCCGTTCGTGCAACAGCTGCCGCGCACTGTGTGCGATGAGCAGATCGCCTGCAGTCCCATTGCAATCGGATCGATCGCCGAACGACGATTCGCCGAATTGAGCATGCTCGATTTCGACGAGCTCGAGCCCGCCTACATCAGAGATTTCGTCACCACGACGCCTCGCGTTGCAAATCAGACAACGATTCCGTAGATTATACACACGAATTGAAAGGATGATGCATGGCGTGGTTTCGACGATCGAAAGAAAATATCTCGGGTGCGCAGCGCAAGGATCTGCCTGAAGGACTGTGGGCGAAGTGCGATGCGTGCGGCGAGATCATACATAAGCCCGCACTCGAACAGAATTTATGGGTCTGCCATAAATGCGGGTTCCATTTCCGCATTGGCAGCAAGGAATACATTTCCATCCTCATGGATGAAGACTCGTTCAAGGAGATGGACAAAAAAATGACTTCGAAGGATCCGCTCGGATTCATCGATACCCGCCCGTATAAAGACCGCATCAAGGAAACAATCAAGAAAACAGAACTGCAGGACGCCATTCGCACGGGCGTCGGAACAATGAACGAACGGAACGTCGTCATTGCGTGCATGGATTTTTCATTCATCGGCGGCAGCATGGGATCGGTCGTGGGAGAGAAGATCGCCCGCGCGGTCGACAAGGCAATCAAGCTGAACGCGCCGCTCATCATCATCTCTGCAAGCGGAGGCGCGCGCATGATGGAGGCGGCGTACTCGCTCATGCAGATGGCAAAGACGAGCGCCAAGCTCGCGCAGCTCGCAAAAAAAGGCCTGCCGTACATTTCACTGATGACCGACCCAACCACCGGTGGCGTGACCGCCAGCTACGCCATGCTCGGCGATATCAATATTGCGGAACCGGGCGCACTGATCGGATTCGCCGGCCCACGCGTGATCAAGCAAACGATCGGCAAAGATCTGCCCGACGGATTCCAAAAGGCGGAATTTGTGCAGGATAAGGGATTCGTCGACCTTGTCGTGCCGAGAAAAGAATTGAAGGGAACGATCTCGTCACTGCTAACCATGATGTGCGCATGAAAATCATATCGTCGATCACCGAGGTGCAGGATCTGTGCGAAGCGTCGCGTCTGTTGGGAAAACGCGTCGGGTTCGTTCCGACCATGGGCTATCTGCACGAAGGACACGAAGCGCTCATACGCCGTGCGAAAAAGGAATGCGACGTCGCCGTGGTCTCGGTGTTCGTGAATCCGACACAGTTCGGTCCGAGTGAGGATTTTTCAAAGTATCCGCGCGATCTCACACGCGACTCGCGTGCGGCAGAAGAGGCGGGATGCGATGTCCTGTTCGTTCCCGAAGCCGCCGATATGTATCCCCAGGGATATTCGACATCCGTGCAGGTCGAAAATCTTTCATATGTGCTCGAAGGCGCATTCCGTCCCACGCACTTCAAAGGCGTGACAACGATTGTCGCAAAGCTCTTCCTGATCGTCGGTCCCCATAAGGCGTATTTCGGACAAAAGGATGCACAGCAGTGTGTCGTCATCCGGCGCATGGTTGAGGACCTGAATTTCAAGATCGACCTGGTGATTGTTCCGACGGTGCGCGAGGCAGACGGGCTCGCGAAAAGTTCACGGAACGTGTATCTGACGGAACGCGAACGGACCGACGCACCCGTGCTCTACCAGTCGCTT
>DATGXR010000352.1:0-2706 GCA_035298825.1 Bacteroidota bacterium | reverse complement strand
AAAATTTTTTTGAACACTCGCCGACACAGGCTTCTTTCATTGGGGAATTCTCTTGGAGCAGAAAAACAGATCGATGTTCGCACCGCAGTCGCTTCTCATCTATTACTTTTCCGGAACGGGGAACTCGCGAAATGTGGCGAGATGGTTTGCCGATGAGGCATCCAATCGCCAGATTCCCTCTCGACTCGTGAACATCGCCCGCACAGACAGGATGTCGATCCCGCCGCCCGATCCCGGCGCGCTTGTTGCATTCGTTTCACCGATACACGGATTCAACTATGCGCCGGTGATGATGTATTTCATCATGCGTTTTCCTCGGGTAAGGAACGCCGTGTGTCTGCTCAATACGCGCGCCGGCATGCGCATCGGCCGATGGGTGACACCGGGACTGACCGGCGTCGCTTTTTATCTCGCATCGATCGTGCTCATGCTGAAAGGGTATTCGATCCGGGCAATGGTGCCTGTCGATCTTCCGTCCAATTGGCTTTCGCTTCATCCCGGATTGAACGAGCGGACCGTGCGGTATTTGCACGAACGCAACAGGGAGAAAGTGGCGCGCTTCGCACAGAAAATTTTTTCCGGCAGGCGTGTCTATACGGCGTTGCGCGACATCGTGCAGGATGCGCTCATCGCGCCGATCTCGCTTGGCTATTACTGCATCGGCAGATTTGTCTTTGCCAAAACATTTTACGCTTCCGCAGCCTGCGACCGGTGTGACGTCTGCATCAAGAATTGTCCGGTGAAAGCCATTCGTGTGGTGGACGACCGGCCGTATTGGACGCTCAAGTGCGAAAGTTGCATGCGATGCATGTGCACTTGTCCGCGCAGGGCGATCGAAACCGGTCACGGCTTCATCGCGTGTGTGAGTGCAGCCTATGCGCTCGTGATGTATGGCATTTCGGGGATTGTCATGGAGTTGCTTCCTGCAGCCCTGCACATTGAAGCGCTCGGCTTCGTCGCACGCAACTTCTTGTTTTTCCTGATTCTGGCCGCCGCGTATCGACTCGTCCATTACAGCATGCGCGTGCCCTTCATCGGACGAGTGATGGTGTGGACCTCGCTCACGTCATATCAATTCTGGGGCCGGCGTTACCGTGCCTTGAACGACTGAAAGCGCATTCCACAATCAGGGAAGAAACGGAGAAAAGAATTACTGACAAACCTGGTGAATGTTGAATCTATCGCCGGTTTTTTTTTGCAGAAGAAAATTTGATGCTACGCAGATTTGGCAAATTTCATCGTTTGCCTGTCGATTGTATGAAGGACCTTTTGAATTGAATCGACAGCGTTCTCTTCAAAGTAGACTTCGCCACATTGAGTGCATACCCATGCCGGAACAGCATCCATCGCCAAGTGATATCCCCGGCGATCGACATGAAAAGGGGCATTCGCGAGTTTTAATTTACCTTGACACTGGAAACATTTCATCGACTTTTCCTTTCTGAAAAATCTTTCTTCCATTCGTCTGCTGAAGGGACGTATGCTGTGATGACTGCCAGGTATTCATCCTTTGGCGAGCAAACGACATGAATAAACCTTCCATCAAGATCCTTGCCAAGCATTAAACAACTATGCCCTCGAGGATCTTCAGGATAATCTTCAATAACATTCCCTTTTGTAATAACGTTTTTAATATCTTTTACGGATATCATTCTTTCCGGCCGGGACATCTGCCGAATGCAATGGGGAAGAAAAAGCAGCTTTTGTCTAGCCGCTTTTCTGATAATTGAAATGAATTCGGTGACGGTTCCCATATCATAAAATAACAAATTTGCGTTCACAATGCCAATAAAAGAAACGAAGCCGTCGGGGACTGCGAAATTATTTGACGATCGTGAATTTCTTCGTGTCTGTATAGTTGTTCCCGCTGTGAAGTGGAGTTACCTCGATCCGATAGAAATAGGCGCCGCTCGGCACCGTTATTTGTGGAGAGAAAGACACCGCTGCCCCCGGTTTCCGCAAAGAGGAACGAATCGACGACAGCGAGTGCCTGCACAAGATCATTCCCCAATGATTTCTTTTTAATTCAACAACAAATCATGAAAAATCATTTCATCATCATGAACGAAAAAAAGACTTGACACTTTGAAACAAATATCGTAATATTACGATATAATCTTATGGGACTATCAAAGAAAGAATCTTTCAGCGCCAGACAAAATCAACTGGCCGACCTGGCCCGGGCGCTTGCGCATCCGGCGCGGATCGCGATCCTCGAATATCTCTCGAAGCAGAATGCCTGCATCTGCGGAGATATTGTGGACCAGCTTCCGTTATCTCAGGCGACAGTCTCGCAGCATCTTGCAGCATTGAAGCAGGCGGGACTGATACGAGGCAATATCGAGGGCGCCAGTATCTCCTATTGCATTAACGCCAAGGCATGGAATGAGGCTAAAGAACTGCTGTCGCATTTCCTTGTGACAATCAAACAATGCTGTTGAAATTTTTTTTCTCTCTATTATCGTAATAATGCGATCATTAAACCATTCACACTCAAACACACTCATGGAGATACCAATGGAAATCATCAAAGACATCAAGCAGATGGTGAAGGAAAAATACGGCGCCATCGCCCTGCAGTCAAAAGAAGAAAACCAGTCGTCCTGTTGCGGAAGCACCTGCGGCTGCTCCTCGGATAAAGTCGAATTTTCGATCATGGCCGAGGATTATTCGAAGCTCGATGGCTACGCGCCCGATGCCGATCTC